>JAITMN010000252.1 GCA_031277355.1 Nevskiaceae bacterium
GCCGCCGCAGACCTCGCCGCCGGTCGCTGCGCCGGCCCGCCGGAGCAGGCTCAACCCGTCTATTTGCGCGATAACGTGGCCTTTCCACCAAAAAAGTGACCGCTTGTAAGATGTTTGTAACGTGTCTGTCATGAAATCTGCGCAGCCGAAGTCAGTCTGCGGAGAAGATGTTTTGCGACAGATACTGATCGTCGAAGATGAAAAGCCGATCCGGGAAATGATCGCCTTTGCGTTGAAGCGCTCCGGTTTCGAGGTGCGCGAGGCCGAGAACAGTCACGGTGCGCGCGTGCAACTGGCCGATCGCCGTCCCGATCTGCTGCTGGTGGATTGGATGCTCCCCGACATGAGCGGTCTGGAACTCACGCGCCTGATCAAACGCGAGGCGGCCACGCGCGATCTGCCGGTGATCATGCTCACCGCGCGCGCTGCCGAAGGCGACAAGGTGGCTGGGCTCGATGGCGGCGCGGACGACTACATCACCAAACCCTTTTCGCCGCGCGAACTGCTCTCGCGCATCAATGCCGTGCTCCGGCGCAGCAGCGGCAGCACCACCGATGAACAGGTGGACCTGGGCGGACTCACGCTCGACCGTTCCAGTCATCGCGTGACGGCTGCGGGGCTGGACGTGGCGCTGGGTCCCACCGAATACCGGATGCTGGAATTTTTCATGACGCATCCGGAGCGCGTGTATTCGCGCGAGCAATTGCTCGACCGCGTGTGGGGCGGCAATGTGTATGTGGAGGAACGCACGATAGACGTACACATCCGGCGTTTGCGCAAGGCGTTGGAGGCGGTGCATCTGGATCATCGCGTGCAGACGGTGCGCGGCAGCGGTTATCGCTTCTCGACGCGGGAGGCGTAGGCAGGCGATGAGCGCGATGCGAGCAGGACGCTACGCACTGGTGCGGTTGGGGCTTGCGATTCTGGCCGGCGTCGTCGTGGGGTTGTTGCTGCATCGGGTGTTTGCCGGCATCGCCATTGCGCTGGCGGTGCTGCTGGCGTGGCAGTGGGTTCAGTTGTACTGGCTCAATCGCTGGCTGAAAGACCCTCGCAATGAAGATGCGCCGGCGGTGCGCGGTCTGTGGGGCGACGTGGTGGCGCGCGTGGGTCACATCGACAAGCGCCGCCAGTATCACAAGGCGCGCGTGCTGAAACTGTTTCGCGAGTTTCGCCGCTCCACGGCGGTGATGCCCGATGGCGTGATCGTGCTGAACAAGGACGGCGAGATCGCCTGGTTCAATCGCACTGCGGCGCGTCTGCTGGGGCTGCGTGGCAAGGCCGATCGCGGCATGCGCATCACGAATCTGGTGCGCGAGCCGGCGCTGCGTGATTACCTCGCGAGTGAGGAATTCGCCGAACCCGTGCTGATCCGGCGCGGTGATGAGGGTCCGTGGCTGTCGTTTCAGCTCGTGCCCTACAGCGCCGCTCAGCGTCTGATGCTGCTGCGTGATGTGTCGCGGCAGGTGGCGCTGGAGTCGATGCGTCAGGATTTCGTCGCCAATGCCTCGCATGAACTGCGCTCGCCGCTGACCGTGATGACCGGCTATCTGGAAACGCTGATCGGCGATCCGGTGATGGACGAGGAACTGCGCGGCCCGCTGCTGGAGATGCAGCGTCAGACGCAGCGGATGAACGGCATCGTCAGCGATCTGCTCGATCTGTCGCGCCTCGATGCGCAGGTGGTCGAAGCGCCGATGACGGAAATCGACATCGAAGCGATGTGCGCGCTGCTGCGCAAGGATGTGCAGGCGCGGCCGGTGCATCCGCAGGTGCAGGTGTCGATTGAAACCCCTGCGCGGCTGCTGGGCGATCAGCCCGAAGTGTTGTCGGCGTTCTCGAACCTCGTTGATAACGCGGTGAAGTTCACGCCCGAAGTCGGATCGATTCATCTGCGCTGGTATCTGTCGCCTGCCGGTGAAGCCTGCTTTGCGGTCAGCGATACCGGGCCGGGCATTGCGCCCGAGCATCTGCCACGGCTCACCGAGCGCTTCTATCGCGCCGATGCGGGCAGGGCGCGCGGTGCGGGCGGCACGGGCCTTGGGCTTGCCATCGTCAAGCATGCGCTGCTGTATCACGGTGGCCGCCTCGACATTCAAAGTGAACCGGGCGCGGGCAGCACGTTCACCTGCGTCTTTCCTGCGCGTCGCGTGTCTGTGTTGGACGGCGGCGCTACACTTGATTCTTCACAGAGGTCCTCATCGAATGGAAACCGCTGATCTGTCGCATCACATCTCGCGCCGCTTCAACGAAGACCTGGAGCGCGTGCGCACGCAGGTGCTGTCGATGGGGGGCGTCGTCGAGGCGCAGTTGGCCAAATCGCTGACGGCGCTGACCGAAGGCGACAGCGCGCTGGGTGAATCCGTGGCGGTGGATGATCTGATGGTCAACTCGATGGAAGTGTCCATCGACGAGGAGTGCAGCCGCATCCTCGCCACGCGCGCCCCGGCCGCCGGCGACCTGCGCCTGATCGTCGCCATCATCAAGACCATCACCGATCTGGAACGCATCGGCGATGAGGGCGAGAAGATCGGCTACCTGGCCTCGCGGCTCGCCGTGATGGAAAGACCGGAGAATAAATACAGAGAAATCAAACATTTGGGAAAACTTGTTTCCGAAATGGTTCATGAGTCACTGGACGCCTTTGCGCGAATGGATGCCACCGAAGCGTTGCGTGTGGCGCGCCGGGACCGTTTCGTGGACGAAGAATATGAGTCGATTCAACGTCAGTGCATTACCTTCATGATGGAAGATCCGCGTACCATTCGCCGTGCCCTGGATGTGATGTGGGTGGTGCGTTCGCTGGAGCGCATCGGCGATCATGCGAAGAACATTTGTGAGTATGTGATCTATATGGTTCATGGCAAAGACGTTCGTCATATCCGCCTCGACGACATCGAGCGGCACCTGAGCGACTCCGGCGCACGCCGTCCGCAGGCCGGTTGAAGGCATGGATTCATTGATCGGGACGCTGCGCGCGAATCGGCGCATCTGCAATCTGCTGGCGGCGGTGGCCTGCTTTGCGATGATCGGCTATGCGCTGTACACGCAGAGCCACGATGCGCTTGATCCGTGTCCGCTGTGCATCTTCCAGCGCGTGGGCATCGCCGCGCTGGGCGTGGGCTTTCTGCTTGCTGCCGCGCTACCTGCGCGTCCGCCGTACTGGGGATGGATCGGCACGCTGCTGGTGTTTCTGCCCGCGTTGATCACCGGCAGCATCTCGGCGCGGCATCTCTACATCCAGTCGCTGCCGGCAGGGGAAGTGCCCGCCTGCGGCGCAACGCTCGACTACATGCTCGACGTGTTTCCGCTCACCGATGTGTTGAAGAAAGTGCTCACCGGCTCGGGCGAGTGCGCGAAGGTGGACTGGACCTTCCTGGGATTGTCGATGCCAGGCTGGGTGCTGATCTGCGCGGTGGGGCTGGG
>JAITMN010000263.1 GCA_031277355.1 Nevskiaceae bacterium
TTCTGGTTGCTGCCCATTTGGTTACAGGCGCGGCACGATCCCGTCGTCGCCGACTACTTTCGTGAGTTGGTGATCACGCAAACCGTCGGTCGCTATGTAGACCCGTGGCATCACTATCAACCGCCCTGGTACTACCTGCAGACGATGGCTACCGCATGGCTGCCGCTAACGGCCCTGCTGCCGTGGCTCGTGCCGCAATGGCGCGCAGCGCTGCGTGAACGCGACGTGCGCGTGTTGTTGCCGCTGGGATTCGTTGTGCTGTACGTGCTGTTCTTCACGTTGAGTCGCGGCAAGCGCGAGATGTACATACTCCCGGCGCTGCCGGTGCTGGCGCTGCCGGCTGGTTATCTGCTGCCGCAATTGCTGCGGCGGGTGGGTGTGCAGCGCGTGTTCAGCACATTGCTGTTGATCGTGGCATTCGCCGCCGCTGGCGGGGCAATTTGGTTGCGCCTCATCGACCCCGCGCGAGGCGCGCAGTTGTTGGCCGAAGGCGGCGTCAGCAGCGTTGCGCCGCTGGTCGTGCTGGCTGTCGTGGCTCTGGGCGCATTGGCGTGGTTCCGATGGGAGAGGGCGCATCTGGCTTTTGCCACGATGATGGCCGCCGCATGGCTGATCGCCGGATTCTGGGTGTTTCCGCAAATGGATGGCGAGCGCTCGGCCAGCAACTTCATCACGCGACTTGAACAGATGGCCGCGCCTGATCGGGAACTGGGACTGCTGGCCTATCACGAGCATTTCCTGTGGAACATCACTCGTCCCTCCGTGAATTTCGGCCACCGCCGATTCCGGGAAGGCGATGCCGAGATATTCGACGCCGCCGCATGGCTTGCCGCCGCGCCCAACCGGCAATTGCTGGTGCAGGAGGAAATGCTGCATCCCTGTTTCGACACCGCCACCGCACGCGAGGTGGGCGAGTCCAGCCGTGGCCTGTGGTATCTGGTGGAAGGCTCGCCCGACCCGTCCTGCGCGGCCAAAGGCGATCTTTCCCACGTTCTGCACTACGCGCCTCACAACCGCAGACAATGAGACATCTGCTGCCGCAGTTCGCCCGCTTCGTGCTGATCGGCGGGATTTCAACGGCGTTGCAGTATTTGATCCTCGCGATGGGCGTGGAATGGCTCGACGCCGATCCGGTGCTGGCCTCCGTGTGCGGCTTTGCGATCAGTGCAGTGTTTGGTTATGTGATGAGCCATCGCTACACGTTTGCCAGCGCCGTACCGCATCGGCTGGCCGTGATGCGCTTCTGCGCTGTGGTGGGCGTGGGATTGTTGCTCAACGCATTGTTGATGCAGGTGCTGTATCGCCATCTGCACTGGCACTACCTGCTCGCGCAGGTGCTGACCACCGGGGGCACGATGCTGTGGCATTTCATCGCGCATCGGCGCTGGACTTTCGAGGCATCGCCGCAAGCTTGAGAGCCGGGCCCGCGCTGGCGCAGGCCCGGGATACGTCGCTAACTCATCACCTCAGATCGGATAGTGACGATGCGCCGTGGCGACGCTGATCCATCGCAGATCGGTGAATTCAGCAACACCGGCCTTGCCGCCGAAGCGCCCAATGCCGCTGGCCTTCGTGCCGCCGAAGGGCATTTGCGCTTCGTCCTGCACCGTGGAGCTGTTGATGTGGCAGATGCCCGAGTCGATCTGCTGCGCAATCGACAGCGCCTTGTTGATGTCACGGCTGAACACCGCCGCCGACAACCCATACTCGGAGTCATTGGCCAGTTCCACCGCATGTTCGGCATCGCGCGCGTGCAACACGCCCACGATGGGTCCGAAGGACTCCTCGCCATAGATGCGCATGCCCTTGGTCACGCCATCCACGACGGTGGGCTCGAAGAACGCGCCGCCGGGACCCGTGCCGCCGGTGAGCACCTTCGCGCCCTTCGCGGTGGCGTCGCTGATCAGTTCCTTCACATGTGCGACGGTCTTTTCATCGACGCAGGCGCCAATCGGGAAGTTGCCCTTCGTCGGATCGCCCATTGGCAGTGACTTGGCCTTGGCAGCAAAGCGCTTGACGAATTCATCGGCGATTTTCTCCACGACGATGATCCGCTCCGTGGACATGCAAATCTGACCCTGGTGCATGAACGCGCCGAAGGCGGCCGAAGCCACGGCTTCATCGAGGTCGGCGTCTTCCAGCACGATGAACGGAGCCTTGCCGCCCAGTTCCAGCAGGCAGGGCTTCAGATGCTTGCCCGACAACTCACCGACGATGCGACCCACGCGGCTGGAGCCGGTGAAGTTCACGCGCTTGACGGCCGGATGCGAGATCAGCGCTTCGACCACCGCCGGCGCATCGGCCGCCGAGTGCGTGATGAAGTTGACGGTGCCCGCCGGGAAGCCGGCGGCGACGAAGGCATCCACGATTAGCCGATGCACCGCAGGGGATAGCTCCGACGCCTTCATCACGACGGTGTTGCCGCAGGCCAGCGGCATCGCGATGGAGCGCACGCCCAGAATCACCGGCGCATTCCACGGCGCCATGCCCACGCACACGCCGCAGGGCTGGCGAAAACCCAGCGCCAGCGTGCCGGGCACGTCGGAGGGAATCGTCTCGCCGGTGATTTGCGTGGTCATTGCCGCCGCTTCTTCGCAGATGTTCGCCGCAAAGCCGGTGTTGAAGTGACCCCAGCCGCCGATGGCGCCGGTTTCCTCCACGCACAGCCGCGAGAATTCGCCGCTGCGAGC
>JAITMN010000034.1 GCA_031277355.1 Nevskiaceae bacterium
TCTTTCGCCACTGGCCAGCAGCGCTTCGATGGCCCCTTCCGGCCACACCAGCCGGTCGTAGATGGATACGTCCGTATCGCCCGGCATCATGCGGCGTCGAGAAACTTGGGCGCGGCCTCTGCGATCACATCGCACACCGCATTGATGGCCACGCTGCGCGCCGACGTGCGTCGCCACAACGCGCCGAGCCGCCGCGTGGGCACGGGCCGCGCGAAGGGCACGATGGTCACACCGCGCGCACTGCCATAAGCGCCGCTGCTGGCCAGTTGCGGCAGCAGCGTGATGCCTGCGCCGGAGGCCACCATTTGCCGCAGCGTTTCCAGCGACGTGGCGCGAAAGTCCTGCTTTTCACGCGCATCCGAGCGCGCGCACACCGCCAACGCCTGATCGCGCAGACAGTGACCGTCTTCCAGCAACAGCAATGTTTGTCCGTCCAGATCGGAAATCTTCACCGATTTTCGCTTCGCCAACTCGTTGTGCTCCGGCGCTGCAACGACGAAGGGTTCTTCGTACAACTCCCGTTGCTGCATCCCTTCGGTGGGCACCGGCAACGCGAGAATGCCCACGTCGATATCCCCGCTTTGCAGACGCTCCAGCATTGGGCCGGTTTGATATTCGTAGAGCAGCAGATCGAGTCTTGGCAACTTGCGCCGGATGCGCGGGGCCACGAGCGGCAGCAGATACGGGCCGATGGTGGGCAGCAATGCCAATCGCAATCGACCGACCAGCGGATCGCGCTGCATCTGCGTCAATGCGACGATCTCATCGCTGGCTTCCAGCATGCGCCGCGCATGACTCACCACCTGCGCGCCGGCTTCGGTGAGCGTGATGCGTCGCGGATGTCGCTCGATCAGTTGAACGCCCAGATAATCTTCCAGCTTCTTCAGCTGCGCCGACAGCGTGGGCTGGCTGACGAAACAGCGCTCGGCCGCGCGACCGAAATGGCGGGTATCGGCTACGGCCACCAGATAACGCAGGTCCTTCAGCTTTAAGTCGGAGCCCATTGCCTTACCGTGGACTCCAACCCTGTCTTCACCGCATCGGCGGCGGTGGGACCGGGTTTGCCGGGTCCGCCCGCCGTGCCCAGACAGATGAAGCCGATCAGATGATCCTGCGATTCCAATCCGAAGCCGGCCTTGAACTGCGCATCGAACACGCCCGCGCCGGAGAACAGGAACGCGGCATAACCCAGCGCATGCGCGGCGTTCAACACCAGTTGTGTGGCCCCGGCAGCGGCAAACGCCTGCTCGATCGGCGCAACCTTGTGGGCCGGATCGATGTGCGCGGCGGCCACCACCACCAGCGGCGCGCGTGCGGTGAGCCGGTATTTCTCGCGGTTTTGCGTGTAGCGCGCCGGATCGCCCTGCACGCGCGTGGCCGCTTCGGCAAGCCGGTCGAAGAACACTTCGTAATGCTCCGGGCGCACGATGAAGAATCGCCACGGACGCAGCCGCCCGTGATCCATCGCGCGCTGCGCCGCGCCGAGGATTTGTTGCAGTTCCTCATCCGACGGCGCGGGGGCTTTCATGAACGCGCCGGCCAGCGAGGTTCTCGTCAGCAGTGAGTCGATGATGGGGTTGGTCATGAGGGGATTGTAGAGGCAGGTCGAGGCAGGATGATGGAGGCTTCGACGACAGAATGTGCTGACCAATCCGCCGGCCAAACCTGTGCTAGAGTTAAGCATAGATATCTATGCTTAAGTTCGTTTCCCAATGAAATACGTTTCAAAACAACAAGTTGAGGAGCATTTTAAGCGCTTCAATCCGTGGTGGGACAGCGGCAAGATGGACGCCGAGACCTTGGCGTTGCGTCCTCGCGCCTATCTGGGTCCCGTTCGGCAACTCCTGCTGGAAGCTGACCTGCGCCGAGCGGTCGTGTTGCTGGGCCCGCGCCGCGTCGGCAAGACCATTCTGATTCGCCACTTGATCGCCGATCTGTTGGCGCGTGGAACGCCTGCCCAGCGCATCGCTTATGTGGAGATGGATCACCCCTTGTTGCATGGGCAATCGTTGGAGGCGCTGATCCGCCAGATCGAAGAGACCGTCCCCGGCGGCGAAGGACCACGCTATCTGTTTTTCGACGAAATTCAGTCGCACAAGGATTGGGAGAAACATCTCAAGCCGCTGGTCGATCACCGGCCCGACTTGCGTGTTCTGGTCTCTGGTTCGGCTGCTGCTGCGCTGAAGCGTCAAAGCACCGAATCCGGTGCGGGGCGCTTCACGGATTTTTTGCTGCCACCGCTGACTTTTTCCGAGTATTTGCATTTGCGGCCCGAGCAGCCGGCCATCAGCGAGGAAAAACCCGGTCTGTATGTGCTGGGTGATATCGACAGACTGAACGCGCAGTTTGCCGAATACATCAATTTCGGAGGTTATCCCGAACTGGCCTTGTCGCCTACGGTGCGGGCCAATCCAGAGCGCTTCGTCAAATCCGACATTGTGGACAAAGTGCTGTTGCGCGACCTGCCGCAGCTATATGGCATCAAGGACATTCAGGAGTTGAATGCGCTGTTCACGTTGCTGGCTTTCAACACGGCCGAGGAAGTTTCTTTCGAACAACTCTCCCAACGCAGTGGTGTCGGCAAGCTGACCATTCAGAAATACATTGAATACCTGGAAGCCGCGTTCTTGATCAAGCGTGTGTTCAGAGTCAACCAGGATGGCAAGCGCTACCAGCGTGAGCGCAACTTCAAGGTGTATCTGACCAACTCGGCCATGTACACCGGCCTGTTTGGCGCAAGATCAGCGGACGATCCGGAATTTGGTCATCTGGTTGAAACGGCGCTGTTTGCGCAGCGTTTTCACGAAGACGCCCGGTTGAACTATGCGCACTGGGGCAGCGATGACAACGAGGTGGATTTGGTGGAGTCGTCCCTGGCGCTCAAGCCCGTGGCCGCGCTGGAAATCAAATGGAGCGACAAATACGCAGACAGACCCGAATCACTGAAAGGGCTGCTGAGATTCGTGCGCGTCCATCGGCTGCCTATAGTTTGGGCAACGACGCGCAGCAGGAAGACAACGCACATGATCGAGGGCAGTGAAATCCGGCAATGGCCTGCGGCTGTGCTGGCGTTCCATTATGGCGTGCGCGCCGTGCAAGGCCGCCTGGCCGGATACGAAGCGCAGATCAAAGACGCATGATTCTGTCCCATCAATCCCTGAAATTCTCGAATTGCAGCGGCACGCCCACTTCGGCCTTGCGCAGATGCGCAATCGCGGCTTGCAGATCATCGCGCTGCTTGCCGGTGACGCGCACCTTCTCGCCCTGAATCTGCGTCTGCACTTTAAGGCCCGACTCCTTCAGCAGCTTCGTGATCTTCTTGGCGGTGTCCTGATCGATGCCGTGTTTGAGCACCACCTTCTGCCGCGCTTCGGCGAGGTTCACTTCCGCATCCTTGACTTCGATGCAGCTGATGTCGATGCCGCGCTTGGCCAGCCGCATTTTCGCGATCTCCAGCATCTGCTTGAGCTGAAAATCCGCCTGCGCCTTCATCACGACGACGAAAGGCTCCTTGGCATCGCGGGTGTA
>JAITMN010000272.1 GCA_031277355.1 Nevskiaceae bacterium
ACCGTCAACGAACCCCAACCCAGACCCACCAGCGTCATCGCGATCTGCACCATCGTGTGCGATGCACCGGCCAGATACGCCAGCACCACCGCGACCAGCATCAGCACCCAACCCAATCCGATCACCGGCAGATTCCCGAAGCGGCTGGCGAGAATCCCGAACACCGGCGAGAACGCATACATCCCCGCGATATGCAGACTCAGCGTGAAGCCGACGATGCCGACGGTGCCGCCGTGGTGCATCAGATGCAGCGGCGTCATCGCCATCAATCCCACCATGATGGCCTGCGCCAGCGCGATGATGAGGATGACGAGGACGGGCGCGATGCGATCCGTGCTGGCATCAATCGCCGTGGAGCGCTTCGCCCCCGCAGCCGAAGATTCGCGCGGCGTTGCCTGCAACGCCAATTGCCGCGCCGTGAGCAGTGGATCGGGCCGCAACGCGATGGCGTTCACCAACGCCGCAAAACCTTGCGCGACGAAGGCGAATACGAATACACCCGCCAGTGGCGTTACGCCGATCACATGACCCACAGCAGCGCCGGGACCGATCAGATTCGGTCCCACCACCGCGCCCAGCGTGATCGACCACAGCACCAGCGACAAATCGCGCGCCCGCTTTTCCGGCAACGCCAAATCCGTTGCCGCAAAGCGCGACAGCAATTGCACCGCGCTTGCCACGCCCAGCATCGCGATGCCCAGCGCCAGCACCCACCATTGCCCGATCACGGTGCCGAAGATCGCCACCAGCGCGCCGGCCATCGCAATGAGGCTGCCGCTGACCAGCGCCGCACGGCGGCCGCGCTTGGCCGACAGCCGCGCCAGCGGAATCCCCGCGATGGCCGCGCCGCCGCCGAACACCGTGGACGACAACCCCGAAAACGCATCATTGCCGCTGACTTCGGCCAACAGCAGCGCGCCCACCGACAGCGCCGCGCCCACGCTCAGCCCGGTGAATATCGTTGCAATCGACAGCACCAGCACCGTGCGTCGCTGCAACACACGGGCCTGCGCCGACGTGGACGCATCAGTGTTTCTCACGTCAGTACTGCCGAAGCAGCGCGGTGAGGTCCTCGCGCATCGCACGCAAGCTGCGGTCGCGCGTGAGTCCCGGCAGTTTTGACGTACCGTTCACCAGCATCGCAAAGGCAATCAATCCGCGGTCGCGTTTGCGCAGATAACCGGCCAGGCCATACACCGGCAGCGGTTCGCTGAGGCTGCCGGTTTTCAACGCAACGCGATCCTGCCAGTCTTCAGCGCCGGTGCGCAGATAGCTGAACGGCGCATCGTGCGGCACCACCAGCGCGCCATAGAACAGCGGAAAATGCCGCGTATCGCGATACTGCGCGGCAAGCAGTTCCACGAGGCTGTAGGCCGACACGCGGCTGTCCGTGGTCAATCCGCTGCCGCTGTTCAGCAGCGGTGCGCCGGGCACATCCTTGGATAGCACCTGGCTTGCTTGCGCCAGCGTGCGCGCACCCGGTCCCAACTGCGCCAGCGCCACATTCATCGTCATCACATCGGCGATGTAATTGTTCGAGTAGCGCATCATCCGGTCAACGGCTTCATCCACCGACAATCCTTCGATGCTTGCAAGCTCCATCAACGACGCATCGGATTCATCGCGCGTTTCCACGCCGCCCGTCACCGTGATGCCCAATTGTGCGAGCAGCGAACGCAGCAGCAATCCCGTGCCCAGCGCCGGATCAGACATGCTTCGCTGCATCTGTTCCTGGCTGTCCATCGCAATCGAGCCGCCCACACTGAGACGATCGACGCCGCCTTCGGTGAAGCGATCCACGCGCGGCGTGCCGGGGCCGGTGAGCACGCGCCCCTGCACCGCAATCGGCAGCGGTATCGCACCGCAACTGCGCAGCGTCGCCGGTTGTCCAGCGCGCGTGGGACGAATCGTCACACACCAATTGCCGTAGTTCACGCCGATGCCGCTGGGCATCGAATCGTAGGCGTGATTGGATTGGCGCTGCCCGTCGCAGCGATCATCATTGTCGCAGGCCAGTTTGCCGAACGGCGCACGCTCCACCAGCAGTCGCCCCCCGATGCGGCGCACGCCCAGTTCACGCAGTTGCGCGCCCAGACTCCACAGCGCCTGTTCATCGAGCGTGGCATCGCCCGAGCCGCGCAGCACCAGATCGCCTTCGATGGCCTCGCCGTTGGGCGATGCAGCGGCGAGCAATTGCGTGCGAAAGGTGTGATCGGGCGCAAAGGTTTGCAACGCCGCCGCCGCAACGAACAGCTTGGAGAGTGAAGCCGGCGTCAACGCATCGCGCGGCTGCAATTCGGCCAGCGTGCGGCCGGTGTCGAGGTCCACCGCCAATACTGTTATCGCTGCGCCGGCGGCTTGCAGCGCACGCAGTTGCGGCAGCGTCTGCGGCGGTGATGCCGGCTGTGCTGCGATGGGCACCGCCTCTTGCGCCTGCTGTGTTGATGCCGGCAGCACCGGCATCAACAGCAACGCACTCAACAACAGCCGTTGACGCAGTTCCATTTGCGTTCAAGCTGGGCGCGGAAGAAATCCTCCGCGCTCATCGCAGGTTGATCCGGCTGCGTGCGCCGGATATGCGCAAGGTATTTGTCGTAGGCGTCATCGCCGGTCACGCCGCGCAGCAGGCTCAGGCCCGCCGAGAGAAATTGCCGAACGTGCGAGGTTGCTTCAGCCATGAGCGCTCTGCGGCAAAGCGGCGTTCAACTCAGTGCGCACATACGGCGTCTGCGAGTCCGCCGGCACGGGCAACCCGCGCAGATGACGCACGCAGACCCGAATCATCTCGACGATCACCACCCACATCAATGTAGTGAACACGATGGTGAGCCAGCCATCCAGACGCTGATTGAAGATCAGCGTCGGCGCCACGGCCACGCGATCCGCAGCCAGCACGCCGGTGGCAAGTTTTTCCGCCAGATCATTCGCTGCAGCGAAGAAGCCCAGCGCCGGATCGGCGCTGAATACTTTCTGGTACGCGGCTGTGGTCGTCACCGCAGTGATCCACGCCAGCGGCAGCGCAGTGACCCAGGCGTAGCGCAATTTCCCCGACTTCACGAGGATGCCGGTGGCAACGGTGAGCGCAATGCCCGCCAGCATCTGATTGGCGATGCCAAACAGCGGCCACAGAATGTTGATGCCGCCGTTGGGATCGATCACACCGATGTAGAGAAAATATCCCCAGCCCAGCACGATCAGCGTGGAGGCGATCACCACCGACGGATACCACGACGTGCGGCCCATCGGCTTCCATATCTGCCCCAGCGCGTCCTGCACCATGAAGCGACCCACGCGCGTGCCGGCGTCCACCGTGGTGAGGATGAAGATGGCCTCGAACATGATCGCGAAGTGGTACCACAGCGCCAGCAACCCCTGACCAAACGCGCTGCCAAATATATTGGCCATGCCCGCAGCCAGCGACGGCGCACCGCCGGTGCGCGCGAATAGTGTTGTCTCACCCATCTCGCGCGCCAGTTCCTGCATCTGTTCCACGGTAACCGGGAACCCCCAACCGGAAATCGTCGCCACCGCCGCTTCGGGTGTAACACCTGCGATGCCTGCGCCCACGTTGATGGCGAAGTACACACCCGGATCAAGCAGCGTCGCGGCGATCACCGCCATGATGGCGACGAAGGATTCCACCGCCATGCTGCCGTAACCGGCAAGGCGAATGTCTTTTTCGCTGGCGATCATCTTCGGCGTCGTGCCGCTGCTGACCAGCGCGTGAAAACCCGACACCGCGCCGCAGGCAATCGTGATGAACACGAACGGAAAGATTTTGCCCGCGAAAATTGGCCCCGTGCCATCGGCGAAGCGCGTCAACGCCGGCATCTTGAGGTCCGGATGAATCAGCACGATGGCCAGGCCCAGCAACACGACGACGCCAACTTTCAGAAACGTGGAGATGTAATCGCGCGGCGCGAGCAGCACCCACACCGGCAGAATCGCCGCGATCCAGCCGTAGCCGATCACGAACAGCGCCAGCGGCACGCCGTCCCAGTCGAAATACGTGCGCAGCGTTTCGTGCTCGGCGATGAAGCCGCCGCCCCACACCGCCAGCAGCAGCAGCACGAGCCCGAGCACCGAGCCTTCCAGCACGCGCCCCGGACGCCAATGCCGCATGAAATAACCCACGACAATGGCAATCGGAATCGTGGCGAACACGGTGAACGTGGCCCACGGGCTGTGACGCATCGCGTTCACGATGACCAACCCCAGCACCGCGATGACGATCACGACGATCATCAGCGTGGCGACCACCGCCGCCGTGCCACCGATGCGCCCCAACTCATCGCGCGCCATCTGCCCCAGGCTGCGCCCCTCGCGGCGCGTGGACATGAACAGCACCACGAAGTCCTGCACGCAGCCGCCCATCACCGCCCCGACGATGATCCACAGCGTTCCCGGCAGGTAGCCGAACTGCATCGCAAGCGTGGGTCCCACCAGCGGCCCCGCGCCGGCAATGGCCGCAAAATGGTGGCCGAACACCACCCAGCGGTGCGTGGGGAGAAAGTCGCGGCCATTGTTCAGCCGTTCGGCGGGGGTGGCGCGGGTCGGGTCGGCCATCAGCACCTTGACCTCGATCCACTTGGCGTAGAAGCGGTAGCCCAGCAGGTAGATGCACACCGCCGCCGTGACGATCCACAGCGAATTGATCGACTCGTTTCGCTGCAATGCGATGCCGGCCAGCGCGAAACCGCCGATTATCGCCAGCAGTGCGCCTGTGATTTTCCCCCGCATGGACCCGTCCTTATTCTCGCGTTCTCGCGCCCCAAAGCCGGATCAGTGTCGCCGAATCCCCCCTTTGACGCCAAGCTCTTTTGCCTCCCAAAGGGGGTCGGGCGGCCCTCCGGTCGGGCGGCCCCCATCACGAGTATTTGTATCCTGACTCAGGAAGATGTATTAATTGCGCTGCTTTCCCGCCATTGCCAGGAAAACTCCAATGAACGTAGCTCAAGTGACTGCCGAAATCCTCAAGCGAGAGGGTGTCGAGGTATTGTTGACCTATCCGCTGAATCCGCTGACCGAGTCCGCGGCCGCAGCTGATATCCGCCCAATTGTCGTGCGCCAGGAACGTATCGGCATTCATATGGCCGATGCGATGGGCCGACTCAGTTCAGCCGATAAAGTCGGCGTGTTCTGCTGTCAGGCCGGCCCAGGCATCGAAAATGCCTTTGGCGCCGTTGCGCAGTGTTACTCCGAAGGTGTGCCGCTGGTGGTGATCCCCGGCGGGTCCAGTCGTGGCTCGGCTTTCATCAAGCCCGGCTTCAACGCGGCGATGAATTTTCAGCATGTCACGAAACATGCCGAAACCATCAACACGCCGGATCAGATCGTGCCGGCGCTGCGCCGCGCGTTCGCCTTCGCGCGCAATGGCCGTCCCGGCCCGGTGCTGATCGAAGTCCCCGGCGACATGTGGAACGTCGAGGTGCCCGGCCAACTCAACTATGAGAAGGCCCGCCGCATCCTCAGCGCGCCCGATCCCAAGGACGTCGACGCCGCCGCCGCCGCGCTGATCGAGGCCAAGCGCCCGATGATCTACGCGGGGCAGGGCGTTCACTACGCCCGCGCCTGGCAGGAACTGAAGGAAGTGGCCGAACTGCTCGAAGCGCCGGTGACCAGCAGCCTCGAAGGCAAGAGCGCCTTCCCGGAAAACCATGCGCTGTCGATGGGTTCCGGTGGTGTGGCGATGCCGCGCGCCGTGGCCGCCTATGTTGCCGAGTCCGACATGGTGTTCGGCGCCGGCGCCAGCTTCACCGCCACCGGCTTTGGCATCCGCTTCCCGACGCGCGACAAGACCTTCGTCCACAACACCATCGACCCGTACGATGTGGACAAGAACATCCCCGCCAAGTACCCGATGGTCGGCGATTCCAAGCTGGCGCTGGGCATGCTGCGCGATGCGCTGAAGGATCGCCTGAAGAAGCCCCGTGGCCTCACGCCGGCAGTGGCCGCGCGCATCAAGGAACTGAACGACCCCTGGTACGCCGAGTGGATGCCGCGTCTGACCAGCGAGAGCAAGCCGCTGTCGCCGTACCGCGTGATCTGGGACCTGCTGCACATCGCCGATGTGCCCAACACCATCATCACGCACGATGCGGGCAGCCCGCGCGATGAGCTGTCGCCGTTCTGGAAGCCGGTCACGCCGCTGTCCTACATCGGCTGGGGCAAGAGCACGCAGCTGGGCTATGGCCTGGGTCTGGCGATGGGCGCCAAGCTCGCGCATCCGGAAAAGCTCTGCATCAACATGTGGGGCGACGCCGCAATCGGCATGACCGGCATGGACTTCGAAACGGCCGTTCGCAACAAGATTCCGATCATGTCCATCCTGTTCAACAACTTCGCGATGGCGATGGAATTCGGGGCGATGGCGTTGTCGCGCCAGAAGTACAACTCCACCGATATCTCGGGCAACTACTCCGAGTTCGCCAAGGCCCTCGGCGGCTACAGCGAGCGCGTCACCGACCCGGATCAGGTGGCCCATGCCCTGACCAACGGCATCCGCGCCACGCAGGAAGGCAAGCCGGTGCTGCTGGAGTTCATCACCACGCAAGACAAGGTGTACTCCACCTTCCAGGGCGGCTATCAGGGCGGAGCCTGACGCCCCAAGAGGAGCTTTCGGCGCATGTGTGCATCGCATGCGCCGATTGCGGTTAAACTGCCCGGCCACGGAAGGGTGGCCGAGCGGTTTATGGCTCCAGTCTTGAAAACTGGCGTTCCTTCACGGGAACCGTGGGTTCGAATCCCACCCCTTCCGCCAAGACCTGACGCACGCTGCGTCGCCCCCATCGTTGTTACGGCCCACCCCGATCAAGGGGTTGACGCCCATGTTGTGCTTCATGATTCGGTACGCAATAACGTACCATGTGAATCCTGAACAGGAGGGCCGACCATGAGCGTACTGACTGCAAGTGCCGCGCGTGCCAATCTATATCGGCTGATAGACCAGGCAGCCGCTTCGCATCAGCCCATCCGTATCGCTGGCAAAAAGGCCAGCGCAGTGCTTCTATCCACGGAAGATTGGGAAGCGATACAGGAAACGCTCTACCTGCTTTCGATCCCTGGTATGCGCGAATCAATCAATAAAGGCCGCGCGGAGCCGTTGACCAAGAGCGCCAAGGAATTGCGCTGGTGAGCTGGCGCGTCGTCTACGCAAAGCACGCGCAGAAAGACGCGAAGAAACTGGCCTCTGTGGGGCTGAAAAACAAGGCGCTGGAACTGCTGGCGATCCTGGCGGCTGCCCCCT
The DNA here is from genome assembly GCA_031277355.1 of Nevskiaceae bacterium. GTDB lineage: Bacteria > Pseudomonadota > Gammaproteobacteria > Steroidobacterales > Steroidobacteraceae > ZC4RG30. The sequence goes on from JAITMN010000272.1 coordinate 7,247, forward strand.
TTCAGAACCCTCCGCCATATGAAAAGCTCGTGGGGGACTTGACGGGTAGCTACTCGCGCCGCATCAACATACAGCACCGACTCGTGTACGAAGTGTTCAGCAAGCAGCGTACAGTTCGCGTGCTTCGCATGTGGTCGCACCACGAGTAGCGGTCGTATTGAGCTTGCCCTTGCCGCGCGGCGGCGGATGATGCGAGCGCCAATGCCTCTCGCGGCTCAAGCCTCCCCACGCTTCAAAGCGCCTGCGCAACCTTGAAACGTGGGGGGGCTTATCCCTTCCCGGCGATCTTCAATAACTCGGAATCATCCAGGTCAGCACATGCTGCTGCAGGAACACCATGATGCCCAGTATCACGGTGAAGATGATCGAATGGATGAACGTGCGACGGAAGATCACCGATTCATGCCCCTTCAGATCAGACACCGCCACGCCGATGGCGATGTTCTGCGGCGAGATCATCTTCGCGAATACGCCGCCGGATGAGTTCGTGGCCGCCATCAACACCGGATCGAAGTTCAATTGCCGGGCCGCCACCACCTGCAGATTGCCGAACAGCGCGTTGCCCGATGAATCCGAGCCCGACAGGAACACCGCGAGCCAACCCAGGAACGCCGACAGCAGCGGGAACAGTGCGCCCGATGCGGCAACGCCCATGCCCAGCGTGTAGGTGAGGCCCGAGTAGTTCATCAGGTATGCAAGGCCCACGATGGCGCACACGGTCAGCCCCGGCAGCATCACGTGTCGCAGGGCGACGCCGAACGCCTTGGCAAAACCGCTCAGGTTCTGACCCACCGCGAACGTGGTGATGAGCGCCGTGACCAGAATGGCGGTGCCGGTGGCGAAGGGCTGCCAGTTCCAAATGGCCGTGTAGGTGTCTTGATACACCGTGCGGAAGACCACGTTGTGCAGCCCCGGCCATGCGATGTTCTGCTGCCAGATGGAAGCGATCTTCAGTTCGGTCCAGAACATCACCAGCACGCACATGATGATCCACGGCATCCAGCCCTGCCACGGCTTCACATGCGCATGCGGCGCGTTGGGGTCTTCGGTGGGGCGAATCAGCGCAAATTCAGCATTCGGCGCAGGCTTCCACACCTTCAGGAACAGCACGGTGGCGATCAGCGCCGAGCCGGCCGAGATCACGTCGGTGAGTTCATAGGTCAGATAGTTCGAGGAGATGAACTGACCCAGCGCGAACGCGCCGCCGGACACCAGCAGCACCGGGAACAATTCGCGTACCGACTTCATGCCGCCGAACATTGCCATCACGTAGAAGGGCAGCAACAGCGCGAAGAAGGGCAATTGGCGGCCCACCATCGCGCCCAGCACATGCGCGTCGTGGCCGGTGACGCCCGCCAGCGTGGTGATCGGAACGCCCAGCGAACCGAAGGCCACCGGCGCGGTGTTGAAGATCAGCGCATAGACCACCGCGTCGAGCGACTTGAACCCCAGCAGGATCAGCAGTGAAGCGGTGATCGCCACCGGTGCGCCGAAGCCGGCCACGCCTTCCAGCAGCGAGCCGAAGCCGTAGCCGATCACGATCAGCACGATGCGTCTGTCGTTGGGCAGGCTTTCGAGCACCCAGCGCCGGAAGGCGTCGAAACGCCCGGATTGCAGCGCGATGTTGTAGAGCGTCAGCGCCGCCAGCACGATCCACATGATGGGCCACAACGCGAATGTGATGCCCGCAGCGGTGGAGTTCAAAGCCAGTCCCACCGGCATCTTCCACGCCGTAACCGCCACGATCAGCGCCGAGATCAGACCCGCCAGTGACGCCTGCCAGGCCGGACGTTGCAACACACCCAACATCACCAGCACCACGATGATCGGGATGGACGCCACCAGGAAGGACAACCCCAGGCTGTCGCCGATCGGAGTGAGTAGCTGATGAAACATGCCGTCTTCGCTCATTTTTATTTCTCCGTAAAGATCGAATCGAAGTCCAATTGATTGGGCGATTGCGTCTGACCCGGCAGGTCGGCGGGCAGATCGGGATTGCGCATCTGGTGCCAGGTCTTGCCGCTCTCGCCCGGCAGGCGAATCGTCGTTGTGTCGCCTTCGCCGGGCATCTGCACGGCGGTGTTGCAGTCCCAGTGGCGGATGCGATAACCGGCGTCGGCCTGCGCGGTGGCGCGGCTCCACGTGTACACCGCGTTCAAGGGTTTGAGCAGGCTCACCGGATCGTAAAATGTGACCTGCGCGATCAGACGCGGCGCGCCATCGGCTTCGGTGACGAGTTCGTAAGTCTCAACCAGTTCCATCTCGTTGGAATAGGGCGGATAGCCGCGAAAGTAATCTGCCGGCCACATCGCATTGGTCCAGACCACCAGCTTGTTGCCCGCCCAGAAGCCGATGCTGTCGCCGTCGGCGGTGTGCGAGCCCTCGATGTTCTTGTGCTCCTGGTCGATGTAGATGCGGCGCGTTTCATTGGCCAGATCGTTCATCCACCACGACTGCGTGGGCGTATTGACGAACTCACGCACATAAGGCTCCAGCAGCCAGCGCACCGGACCTGCCGCTTCGCAGAACGTCAGACGGTCAAACGGCTGCTCGTTGTACTTGCGCATGTTTTCGCGGCGCTGCTTGAAGGCCGCTTCATACGCCGGCGTGAATACGCCCTCCTTGACCACGCCGCCGGCGCTCAGGCCGGCCGGCGGCGGCCCCTCGAAAAAAGACGAATCGGGGCCGCGCACGAG
>JAITMN010000078.1 GCA_031277355.1 Nevskiaceae bacterium
CCATGCGCTCACCCTTCGTCCTGCTGCAATACGCACTGCCCCAACATCTGATATCGCGCGTGGTAATGGGCTTCACGCGGCTGCGCTGGAAACCGGCGAAAAACGCGCTGATCCGCGCGTTCATGCGCGGCTATCGACCCGATCTGTCCGATGCGCGCATCGCCGACCCGCTGGCCTTCGCAAGCTTCAACGCCTTCTTCACGCGCGAACTCAAAGACGGCGCGCGACCGCTGGCCGGCGATGCGCTGACGTTGATCAGCCCGGTGGATGGCACATTGAGTCAGGCAGGCGCGATCGACAACAACCGGCTGCTGCAAGCCAAGGGTCATCACTACACGCTCGAAGCGCTGCTGGCCGGCGCAGCGCCGCAATGGGCAGCCACTTTCCGCGACGGCAGTTTCGCAACGATTTACCTTGCGCCCTACAACTATCACCGCATCCACATGCCCGCCGACGGCACGCTGCGCGAAGCCTGGTATGTGCCGGGCAAGCTGTTCAGCGTCAATGCAGTCACAGCAGCGCAGGTACCCGGACTGTTCGCGCGCAATGAACGCATCGTGCTGTTGTTCGATGGCGTTGCCGGTCCGTTTGCGATGGTGTTCGTCGGTGCGCTGAACGTGGGCAGCATGGCCACCGTATGGCATGGCGACGTCGCACCGCGCAGGCCGCGCCGCGTCACGGCGTTGCCACTGTCGCAGGCGATGCAGCTTGCGATGTCGCGCGGCGCGGAAGCCGGGCGATTCAACATGGGATCAACGGTAATCCTGCTGTTCCCGCCGGAGCGCGCGCAGTTCGATGCCGCATTGACGCCCGGTGTGCGGCTGCGCATGGGTGAAGCCATCGGGCGGTTGCTGCCCTCGCCTTCACCGTGAGCAACGACTGGCGCCCCAGCGCATCGCTTGCCCCGCTGCGCCAACGCGCCTCATTGCTGCAAGCCACGCGGCAATTCTTCGCCACACGCCAGGTGCTGGAAGTGCAAACGCCGGTAGCCGTGCGCCACGCAGTAACCGACGCGCAACTCTCCTCCTTCGCGCTCAACACACAACCCGCGCGCTTCCTGCACACCTCGCCCGAATACGCGATGAAACGCCTGCTCGCAGCCGGCAGCGGCGACATCTGGCAGATGACTCAGGTATTCCGCAACGACGAACGCAGCGCGCTGCACAACCCCGAATTCACGATGGTGGAATGGTATCGGCTGGGCTTCGATCTTGAACGCATCGCACTGGAAACCTGCGAGCTGATCAACGCGCTGCTGATCTGCGCCGGTCAAAGCGCACGCTCGATTCAATCGCTGCGCTACGCCGACGCGCTGAAGCCCATGCTGGGCGATGACCCACTGGCCTGCGATGTTGCATCACTGCGCGCGGTCAGCATCGAAGCCGGCCTTGCCGCCAGCAGCGCACACACCGCCACGCGCGATGATCTTCTGGACTTTCTGATCGCCGTGCACATCGGCCCGCAACTCGGGCGCGGCAACCTCACCTGGCTGCACCACTACCCCGCCTCGCAAGCCGCACTCGCGCAACTGGATGCGAACGACCCACGCACCGCACTGCGCTTCGAGGTCTACGCCGACGGCATCGAGTTAGCCAACGGTTTCGTGGAACTTGCGCGCAGCGAAGAACAACGCCAACGCTTCAACGCCGATCTTGCCGAACGGCAGCGGCGCGGATTACCCACGCCAGCCATCGATGAATCGCTATTGTCCGCGCTCGATGCCGGACTGCCCGCCTGCGCCGGCGTGGCGCTGGGCTTCGACCGCGCGGTAATGCTGGCGCTACGCGCCCCGCGCATCGAAGACGTCATCGCCTTCGACTGGGATCACAGCTAACGTCCCGCGCTTACTTCGCCCGCGAAATATATTCACCCGTGCGCGTGTCGATCTTCAGCACTTCGCCTTCATTGATGAACAGCGGCACGCGCACCACCGCGCCGGTTTCCAGCTTCGCCGGCTTCTGACCACCGGTGGCGGTATCCCCGCGCAGCCCCGGATCGGTCTCCACCACTTTCAGATCGATGTGCGGCGGCGGCGTCACCACCAGCGGCACACCATTCCACAAGGTCACGATGCAGGTGATGCCATCTTTCAGCCACTTGGCGTTATCACCCACCGCCGCAGCCCCTGCGGTGTATTGCTCGAAGCTGTCGGGCACCATGAAGTGCCAGAAGTCCCCGTCGGCATACAGATATTGCATGTCCGTATCGACCACGTCGGCGGCATCAACGCTGTCGCCGGACTTGAACGTCCGCTCCACGGTGCGCCCCGTCTTCAGATTGCGCACCTTCACGCGATTGAAAGCCTGGCCCTTGCCCGGCTTGACCATCTCGTTCTCGACGATCACGAACGGATCGTTGTCGAGAAGAATCTTCAGACCGGATTTGAATTCACTGGTGTTGTAGCTCGCCATGTCACTACCGCAGAATGCGGGCCATGCAAAAGGGGCGCGAATGATAGCGGCTCAGCCCACCGACCGCCACACGGATGCGCCGGGCTGGCAAAGGCCAGTCTGGCAACAGGAATTGGCCCAGGCCGTCCACGATCCATTGGAATTGCTGGCGTTGCTGGATTTGAAACCCGCGCAATTGCATCCGCCGCAAACCGCCGAATCGCTGCGCGCAGCCTCGCGCACCTTCGGCTTGCGCGTGCCACGAAGCTATATCCGGCGCATGCGCCGTGGCGATCCGCGCGACCCGCTGCTGGCGCAGGTACTGAGTTCAGGTGCGGAACTGGCCGACGTACCCGGCTTCAACGCCGACCCGCTGGCCGAATCTGCCGCACGCCGCGCGCCGGACCTGCTGCACAAATACCAGGGCCGCGCGCTGCTGATCACCACCGGCGCCTGCGCGGTGCATTGCCGCTACTGCTTTCGGCGGCATTTCGACTACCAGCCTGAACCGCAGGATTCCCGGCCCGGCGATTCACCCCGGCAGGGGCCGCAACGCTGGACGCAGGCGCTCGACATCGTGCGCAACGACGCCTCCATCACCGAGCTGATCCTCAGCGGCGGCGACCCGCTATCGCTGAGCAATGCGCGTCTGACCTGGCTGCTGGAAGCGGCCAACGCAATCGGGCACCTGCAACGCATCCGCCTGCACACGCGCACGCCCATCGTGCTGCCCTCGCGCGTGGACTCTGGCCTGCTCCAGGCGCTGCAAGCGGTGCGCGGCGATCTGATCATCGTCGTCCACACCAACCACTCCGCCGAACTGAGCGACGAAGTCTGCGCCGCACTGCGCGCACTGCGCGAAACCTCGAAGCTGCTGCTGAACCAGACCGTGCTGCTGGCCGGCGTCAACGACGACGCCGACACGCTCGCCTCATTGTCGCAGCGCCTGTTCGACTGCGGTGTGCTGCCCTACTACCTGCACCAGCTCGACCACGTCGCCGGCGCAGCGCACTTTGAAGTGCCCGACGCACGCGCGCTGGAATTGCAGGCCGCCGTCAACGCCCGCCTGCCGGGCTACCTCGTGCCCAAGCTGGTGCGCGAGGTGGCCGGCGCACCGGCAAAACTGCCGCTGCCGCCACCGCCGGCGCGAATCGGCCCCGACTGTGCCTGAACTCACAAACTGCGCAAGCAGGTCCGGCTAAACTCTTCACGACATATTGCCCGGAGACTTCCCGTGCCCGACACCGCCGCCGTACCGCTGATCGTCGCCAGTGCCACGGTCGATCCCGTCGAAGCGTTGAACAGCCTTCTGCGTCGCAACGCCGTTGCGGCCCACTGCACCTGGCTCGCCAGTCTCAAAAATCTTCCCGAGACGCTGCAACGGCTGAACCCTCAGCTGCTGATCTGCGTAACGCCCACCGGCAACGAATTGCCAGCCATCGCGCGCGTGCGAAACCGCATCGCCCCCGACGTGCCGCTGCTGGCGATACGGCCGGAGACCAACGACTGGACGATTGCCTCCGACATGGGCAGCGGCGCCTGCGACAGCGTGGCGATGAATTGCCCCGAGCGCATATACGCGGTGATTGCCCGTGAATTGAAGGCGCGCCAGACGCAGCGCGAACTGCGCGCAGCGCTGCGATCGGCGCAGGACTACCGTCAGCAACTCGACACGCTGCTGACGCTGTCGAACGATGCCATCGCGGTGGCGCAGGAAGGCATCATCACGCGCGTCAATGCGTCCTGGCTGATGTTGATGGGCATCACCGACGCCAATGCATTGCTGGGCCAGCCGGCGATGGACCTGTTCAACGAGTCCACGCATGCCGCGCTGCGAACGGCCATTGCAGCCTGCCAACAGGGACGCCACGACGCGCTGCCACTGCGCGCCAGCCTGCTGACTCAGGACGGCGGCTCGACGGATGTGGAACTGATGCTCTCGTCAGGGCAGCGCGACGGCGAACCCTGCGTGCATCTGATCGTGCCCGCCCCGGCGCGCCGCCCCCGAGCCAGCAGCCGTTCGGCCACCCGCACCGATACCGGCGCGCAATCTCCATCCGAAGACACCACCGCGAAGCAAATCAGCGCAGCGCTGCAACAGAATCGCTTCCGGCTCGTGCAGCAGCCGATCACGCGCCTCGACGGCGAGGGCCTGCCGATGTTCGACACGCTGCTGCGCATGACGGACGCCACGGGCAGGCAAATCCTGCCCGCCAGTTTCATGCCGGTGGCCGAGCGCCATGGGCTGGTGCGCGCAATCGACCGCTGGATGCTGCACACGGCGGCAAGAGCCGCGCACGACAGCGGCGGCTGCCTGTTCGTGCCGCTGTCGCAGGTGAGCGCGCTGGACGCCACGCTGCTGCCCTGGCTGCGCAAGCTGCTGGCCTCGATGCAACTGGACCCGCAGCGCCTGTGCATCGAAGTAACTGAAGCGACAGCCACAACCCACCTCAACGGCATCTGCAAACTGGCGCAGGACCTGCACGACATCGGCCTGCGCTTCGCACTGGCGGCTTTCGGCGCCGACGTCGACTCGATTCAATTGCTCGAACGTGTGCCGCTGGATTTCATCAAGATCGACGGCTCGCTGATACGCGGCCTGTCGGCAAGCCCATCGCAACAGGATGACGTGCGCGCGCTGGTGGAAACGGCCAGCCAGCGGGGCATCGGCACCATCGCCGAACGGGCCGACAATGCCAACACGATGGCGTTGCTGTGGAAGATGGGCGTGCAGTACCTGCAAGGCCACCTGACGCAAGCGCCCGAAGACGTGCGGCTTGGCGTCACGGGCACCGGGCTGCGGCCGCCCGATCTGGCCGGCATCGAAACCTCCGGCATCCACAAAAACAACGATTCAGGGGAACCTCAGGGGTTTTTTCGCGACTAAATGAGGGTATACTGATTAGTCATCGGAGACTTCATACTTGTGGCGCTGTCTTGTCTTTGGGGGCTTAGCATGAGAACGAAGCGCACTGGGCGGCATTTCACCGCCCTTGCCGGTCTGGTAACCCTTGGCACGATGGGTGCAGCGATGGCCGCCGAGCCAGCCGCCGCCCCGTCCGACGCCAATCACGCCCAATGGGCGCTGATTGAGGAATACTGCTACAAATGCCATAACACGGAAGACTGGGCAGGCAGTGTCGCCTTCGACACGATGTCCGCCGACAGTGTCCCCGGCGAAGCCAAGGTCTGGGAAATGGCCATCAAGAAGCTGCGCAGCGGCTTGATGCCGCCTCCGGGCAACGATCAGCCGGAAGGCGCCGCCGTAGCGGGCCTTGTTTCCTGGCTCGAAACCACGCTCGACAAGGCTCAGACGACGCCCTATGCCGGCTATGTGCCGCTGCGTCGCCTGAATCGCCGCGAGTACGCCAATGCCGTGCGCGATCTGCTGGGCCTTGAGATCGACGCCGCCACGTGGCTGCCGCAAGACCAGCTCAAAGACGATTTCGACAACAACGCCGAACTGCTGCAAATGACCCCGGCCTTCATGGACCAGGCGGTCAGCGCAGCGCGCTCGCTGGCGTTGCTGGCAGTGGGCGATCCGAAATCCGTGCCGCTTGAAACCAACTACGGCCCGGTGCCCAACATGATCCTCTCGCTGGCCGCTGCGCCCGCAGCAGGCTCCGGCAATCAGCAGCGCTACAAAGACGGCATGCCCTTCGGCACGCGCGGCGGCATGAGCGTGGTGCACAACTTCCCGGCCGACGGCGAATATGTGCTCACCATCGGCGACATGGCGCTGGCGCGCACGGTGCCGAACATGGAGTTCGAGAACACCGTCATCGCGCTGCTCGACGGCAAGGAAATCTGGCGCACGCAGATCGGCGGCGAGGAAGACCACAAAGCCATCGACCAGAAGCTCGACGACGCGGTGTTCAAGATCAACAGCCGCCTGAAAGACATCCACTTCAACGCCACGGCGGGCCAGCACACGGTGGCCGTCACGTTCCTGCGCCGCAGCTATGCCGAAGACGATGGCCGCACGCTGCAATTCCAGGGCGGCGATGATCGTCGTTCGGCCAACGTGCTTGAAGGCGGCCAGCATCGCGTGCAGGCCGTGCATGCCTTCCACATCAAGGGCCCCGTGAACATCACCGGCATGAGCGATTCAGTCACTCGCCAGAAAATCTTCACCTGCAAGCCGACCGGCCCCGCCGAGGAGCGTCCCTGCGCCGAGAAGATCATCGGCAGCCTGGCGCATCAGGCTTTCCGCCGCCCGGTGAGCACCGACGACATCGCCCCGCTGATGGCCTTCTACGACCGCACCAGCAAGATCGACGGCTTCGAAGCCGGCGTGCGCGAGTCGCTGGCGGCCATCCTCGCCAGCCCCTACTTCCTCTACCGCGCCGAAGCCAACGTCGACACCGGCGCCCGCGAGCTCACCGATCTGGAATTGGCCTCGCGTCTGTCCTTCTTCCTGTGGAGCAGCCTGCCCGACGCCGAACTGCTCGCCGTCGCGGAGAAGAACGAGCTGTCGAAGCCCGACGTGCTGAAGGCCCAGGTGCGCCGGATGATGGCCGACCCGAAGGCCATCTCGCTGACGCGCGACTTCGCCTTCCAGTGGCTGAACGTGGCGAAGATGGACACCATCGTTCCCTCGGCCGCGCTGTTCGGCCACGCCAGCGGTGTGTATGACCCGCGCCCGGCGTTCAAGAAGGAACTGGAACTGTTCATGGACAGCATCCTGCGTTCCGACCGCCCGGTCACCGACCTGCTCACCGCCGATTACACCTACCTGAACGAACAGGTGGCGCTGATCTACGGCATGGAAGACATCCGTGGCAACGGCTTCCACAAGGTCACGCTGAAAGACCCGAACCGCCACGGTCTGCTGGGCAAGGGCGCGATCCTGATGCTCACCGCCAACCCGAACCGCACGGCTCCGGTGTTGCGCGGCGCGTGGATCATGGAGCGCATCCTCGGCACGCCGCCGGCCACCCCGCCGCCGAACGTGCCCGACCTGGGCGAAGCCGTGAAGGGCAAGCCCGCCACGGTGCGCGAACAAGTGGAAATCCATCGCCGCAACGCAGCCTGCGCCAGCTGCCATGCCGTGATGGATCCGCTGGGCTTCGCGCTGGAAAACTTCGACACCGTGGGCCAGTACCGCGCCATCGACCCGCAATCGCGGCTGCCCATCGACTCGGCCGCCAAGATGCCCGATGGCACACCGCTGACCGGCCCCTCCGATCTGCACAAGGCGTTGGCCTCGCGCAGCGGTCAACTCACGCAGATCATCACCGAGAAACTGATGACCTACGCCGTGGGCCGGCAAGTCGATTTCAACGACATGCCCACCGTGCGTCGCATCGTGCGCGACGCGCAGACCCAGAACCTCACGTTTGAATCCATCGTGATGGGCGTGGTGAACAGCGATGCCTTCCGCCGGCGTGCGCCGGCGCCAGCGCTGCCCGCCACCACCACCGCACAAGTTGTTTCCCCTGACGTCAATTCGCCTGTTCGTTAAGAGACCGGAGGCTCACATGTTCCTGACCAAGAAGCATCTTTCCCGCCGCACGGTACTCAAGGGCGCGGGTGTCTCCATTGCGTTGCCACTGCTCGACGCGATGATCCCCGCCCACACCGCGCTGGCCAATACGGCGGCAGCCCCCCAGTCGCGCCTGGGCTTCGTGTACATCCCGCATGGCGCAGTGGAGAAGTTCTGGGTGCCGAAGAACACCGGCAAAGACTTCGAGTTCTCGCGCATCCTGAAGCCGCTGGAAGAAGTGCGTGATTACGTCACGCTGATCACGAACATCCGCAACAAGTCGGGCGAGCGGCAGAACCCGCCGCACGGCATCACCGAACAGGCCTGGCTCACCTGCCAGGATCCGCAGATGAACCCCTGGGGTCCGCAGGCCGGTATCTCCATCGACCAGATGGCCGCCAAGCAGATCGGACAAGACACCCCCATCGCCTCGCTGGAACTGTGCGGCGAGCCCGGCGGCGCCACCTCCTACCGTGGCCCGAACCAGAGCCTTCCGCTGGAAGGCAACCCGCGCAAGGTGTTCTACGGCATGTTCGGCCCCGGCGATTCCAACGCCGACCGCCTTGCACGCCTGCAAGCCACGGGCAGCCTGCTCGACTACGCGATGGAAGCCAGCAAGAGCCTGAATCGCCAACTGGGCGCGGCCGACCGCGCGCTGGTCAGCGATTACCTGGAATCGGTGCGCGAAGTCGAAGGCCGCGTTTCCAAGCTGATGGCCAAGGCCGACTCGCTGGGCAACCTGCCCGATGCGCCGGTGGGCACGCCGGACGACTTCACCGAACTGGTGGACGTGCAATTCGAGATGATCGCGCTGGCCTTCCAGACCGGCCAGACCCGCATCGCCACGATGCGCATGATCAAAGAAGCCTCGATGCGCACATTCCCCTCGGTGAATGTGGACGAAGCCTTTCATCCGCTCTCGCACCACGGCGAGGACGCAGACAAACAGGAAAAACTGGCGCGCGTGCAGACCTACCAGATCGACCGTCTGGCGGGCTTCGCCAAGCGTCTGGCCGCCATCAAGGAAGGCGAGCGCAACATTCTGGACACGACGATCTTCATGTACGGCTCGAACCTGGGCAACTCCGACCTGCACAACTGCTCGCAGTTGCCGGTGCTGTTGCTGGGCAAGGGCGGCAACCTGAAGGGCAATCAGCACATCTCGGCCCCGGCGGACACGCCGCTGGCCAACGTGCTGTTGACCGTCGCGCAGCGCGCCAACGTCAACCTGGAAAAATTCGGCGACGCCACCGGTACATTCAGCGAGGCCTGATATGCGCAGCAAAGCAAAGGTGGCAACAGCAGTAGCCATCGCACTGTTGTCCGTTGCGGGCGTTGCCGCAGCGAACAGCGCTCTGGATGCGCCGGTCAAACCAGACGGCAGCACCGCACTGATGTGGGCGGCCTTCCAGGGCGATGTGGCCGAGGCCAAGCGCCTGATCGACGAAGGCGCCGACGTCAAGGTCGCCAACAACTACGGCGTCAATGCGATGCAATTGGCCGCCGACACGGCCAACACCGAGCTGATACAGCTACTGCTGAAAGCCGGCGCGGACCCCGAATCCCCCAACCCCGATGGCGAAACCGCGCTGCATGTCGTGGCGCGCAGCGGCAATCTGGAGGCTGCCAAGCTGTTGCTGGCGGCTGGCGCCAAAGTCGACGCCCGCGAGCGCTTCGGCGACCAAACGCCGCTGATGTGGGCCACGGCCCGCCGTCATCCGGCGATGGTCGAACTGCTGCTGTCGAAAGGGGCGGACGTGAACGCTCGCGGCGCGGTTCGCGACTACAAGCGCGTAGCCACTGCCGAAAGCCGCGCTGCCACCCGTGATCGCGGTGGTCTCACGCCGCTGATGTACGCGGCTCGGGGCAACTGCCGTGAGTGCGTCGAAATTCTGCTGAAGTACAAGGCGGACGTGAATCTGCCCGATCCCTCGTTCATCGTTCCGATGTCCATCGCGATGATGGGCGGCAACTGGGATATCGCCAAGCGACTGATCGAAGCCGGCGCAGACGTCAATCAGTGGGACATGAATGGCGGCTCTCCGCTGGCCGTGGCGATTGCCAACATGGGCACCCCCAACAACCGCAACCCGCTTGACCAGGACGAGCCCAACAAGGCCACTCCTCGCGAAGTGATCACGATGCTGCTTGATCGCGGCGCAAACCCGAACCAGCAGCTTTATCACGGCGCCAACGGCCTGGGCGGATCGGCTGATCGCGGCATGACGCCGTTCCTGTCAGCCTGTAGCTCTGGCGACATCACGCTGGTCAAGCAGCTGCTGGAACATGGCGCCAACCCCAAACTGGCTACCGCAGACGGTCGCGGCCCCATCATCATGGTGGCAAGCGGTCGTGGCGGCGGTGGCGGTCGCGGCGGCGCTCGGGGTGCTCCTGCTGCTGCTGAGGGGGACGACGCAGCCGACGCGCCTGCAGCGGCGGGTGGTGCCCCTGCGGCGGGTCGTGCGCCTGCGCGTGCGAACCCGCAGGTGGAACTGATCAAGCTGCTGGCCGACGCCGGTGCAGACGTGAATCTGGTAGGCAAGGTTCATCTGCTGGCGCGCACGCGCGGTGGCTCGGCGCTGCACTACGCCGTGCGCGCGGGCGGCAATAACCAGGTCATTGATGAACTGCTGTCCCTGGGGCTCAGCGTCAACGTCAAAGACGAAGACGGCCTCACGGCGCTCGACTACGCGATGGGTCGCGGCTATGTGCCCTTCCTGCAGATGGCTCAGCCGGTCAACAAGCCGCTGGCCGACTTCCTGCGCAGCAAGGGTGCAAACGTCGAACTGGACGCCATCCCCGACTGGCCGCCGCAGGGTCCGCCCATCGCCACCGCCGTCTATGACTCCTTCCTCTGGCCGGTGGACCCGGTAGGACCGTAAATGACTATCTCCAGGCGCAATTTTCTGCGTGACAGCACGCAGGTTCTCTCCTGTGCATCGCTTCTGGGTGTATCGGGCCTTGCTTCGGCTGCCGCCAAACCCCGCATCGAGGTGAAGGACGTGAACGGCCTGGCGCTGTTCACCGGTGCGGGCGGCAATGTGGTGGCGCTGCCCTCCCCCGAGGGCGCGCTGCTGATCGACGGCGGCTTGGCCGCCAACTCTGCCGCTCTGCTGAAGGCGGTGGCCTCCAACACGGGCAGCAAGCGCATCTCCACGCTGATCAACACGCACTGGCACCCCGAGCAGACCGGCTCGAACGAGGCGGTGGGCAAGACAGGCGCGAAGATCATCTCGCACGAGGTCACGCGGTTGGCGCTGGCCCGCAAGAACAATCCTTCGGCGCTGGTCAAAGGCGCTTATGGCGGATTGCCCAAGGAAGCGTTGCCCACGGTCACCACCTACAACACCGGCTCGCTGGAAGTTGCCGGTGAAACGGTGGACTACCGCTACCTGCCGGCCGCGCACACCAACGGCGATCTGTTGGTGCACTTCCCGAAGCACAACGTCATCGTGGCGGGTGGGCCGGTGGCGGGCAATGAATGGCCGGTGATCGATTGGATAGCCGGTGGCTTCTATCACGGCTTCCTGCGCTCCTACGAAATCCTCGCGGAGCTTGCAAAACCCGACACCCTCGTGATCGGCGCGGCGGGCGAACCGCTGACGGGTGCTGAAATCGCCCGGCGCAAGGACATCTACTGGGAGCTGTTCAAGCAGTTCTTCATCCTGTTCAACGTGGGCTTTGGCCCCGAAGACGTAGTGGCCTTCAATGCCGGTCAGGAATTCGTCGGCGTCACGCCGGTGGTGGCCGACCGTCCGTTGAAGGATCTGATCGAGAAGATGGGCGATCCGGCGCAGTTTCTGGAATGCGCCTACCGTGGCTTGCAGCAGGCCACGCTTCCGCACTGACCGCAGCGGCAATGGGGCGCGCCGTTCTGGCCGCGCCCCATTTGTAACTCACTTATAACCTTTTGGTAATGACTTGAGAACGCCGATGCCCGGTAGCATGGGCGGGTCATGTCCATCACGCTCGATCAAGTCACCAAGCGCTACCAGGGCGTATCCGTCGTCAATGATGTCTCCGCGCAGATCGGCGAAGGGGAGTTCTTCGTGCTGCTGGGGCCCAGCGGCAGCGGCAAGAGCACGCTGCTGCGCGCGATTGCCGGGCTGACCGGCGTCAGCCACGGTCGCATCGCGCTGCACGGGCGCGACGTAACGCATGTCTCGGCGCGCGAACGCGGCGTGGGGTTGGTGTTCCAGAACTATGCGCTGTTTCGTCACATGACGGTGGCGGAGAACATCGAATTCGCGCTGCGCGTGCGGCGGATGAAGCGCGCCGAACGGCTGACGCGACGGCAGGAACTGCTGCGGCTGGTGGCGCTGGAAGGGATGGACGAGCGTCTGCCGGCGCAGTTGTCCGGCGGCCAGCAGCAGCGCGTTGCGGTGGCGCGTGCGCTGGCGCACAAACCCGAAGTGCTGCTGCTCGATGAGCCCTTCGGCGCGCTGGATGCGAAGATTCGCGAGGAATTGCGCCGCACCATCCGTCAGGTGCAGCGCGAGTTGAACATCACCACGGTGCTGGTGACGCACGATCAGGAAGAAGCCTTCGCGATGGCCGATCGCATCGGCGTGATGAATCACGGGCGTCTGCTCGAAGTGGGCGCGCCCGATGAGCTTTACACGCGCCCGGCCACGCGCTTCGTCGCGACGTTTCTGGGCGCGGCGAATCTGCTGCTGGGCCAGCAGACACGCGATGACATCCACTTCGGCAAGCCCGGCGTGGATGACGAGAACCTGCGCGCGCAGGAACGCGCGCATGAGGTGGTGGCGGTGCTGCGGCCAGAGGAAATCGAACTGGCCCCTGCCCGCTCGGCGCTCAGTTCGCGCTATCTGGCGCGCGGCACGGCCGATGAGATCGTGTTCACCGGCGCGATGGAACGGCTGCGCATTCGCGTGAACAAGGACGCCGACGAAGTGCAGCTTGCCCGCGTGACGGAGGGCGATGACGCCTTTCTCGAAGTCACGCGCACGCAGCCCGAACAGCGCGCGTTCGCGGTGAAGACGGGGCAGGACGTGGTGATCGGCGTTCGCCGCGTGCATGTGCTGCCCACGCCGCTGTCGAGCTTCACCGCCTGCGCGGCAAGCCAGACCGATGTGGATGTTCTCAAGCAGCTCGTGCATCGGCTGCGTCACAAGGTGGAGATCGACCCGGCCAATCCGCAGTTCTTGCAGACATCGGCCGGGTCGGGATACAAGCTCGTGGTGGAGTAGCGGTCTCAACCTCGCGCCGCAGGACGCTTCGCGCGCAACGCCGCCAGCGCCAGTCGTTCCTCCTTGTTCGGATCGTTCACCACCGCCACCTGATCGCCGAACATCATCGTCGGCAATTCATTCGGCGTGAACGCGGGCCAGTTGGGCATGTCGGCGTGATTGGGGTTGCCGGTGCGCGCAAAGGCCGCCCACGCAGCGCTCATCACATGACCCAATTGATAGCGCTGCTGCGCCGCGCCGGTCATCGACGAGGCAATGTCGAGGTTGTAGAACACGAACGGAATGTCGAGCGTGTGATACGAGCCCATTTGGTGGTTGTGCACCGGCGACTGCCAATGGAAGAAATACAGATAGCTGGCCGCACTGCCCTGCTCGGCTTTCAGACGGCACAGCAATTGCGCATTCGTGCGGCGGCTGTCGTCGGCTTCGGCCATCAGCCACAACATGCGATTGCGTGTGTCGGGGTGGCGGCGCTTGTAAAGTGCCAGCAACTTCTGCCCTTCGGCGGCGTCGTTGCCCGCCAGCCGCGTGGTGAACAGCTGCTGCATTTCCGCATCGGGCAATTCATAGGGGGGCGGGCCAAGCCAGCCGTTTTCGTTCTCGGTGGAACCGATCATCAGCGGCACATTGGCCGAGAACGAAGGCGCGGTGGGGTCCCATTGATTGCGCGGAATGATCTTGCCGTCGATCACCGGGCCGCCGCCCAGACCGGCGATGGCCGGCTCGCTGTAATAGGCTTTCTGGATGTCGCGCCAATCCATCTGCTGAAGGCGCTGCAATTGATTTTTCTGAATGCCGAGCTTGGCGATGAAACGCTCGGCGGCTTCGCTCGCGGCGCTGGCCGTTTGACCGCGAATGGCCGAACCGCTCTGCGCGATGCAGCGATGGAACAGACCCTGCGCCGAAGGCATCGCCATCACCGTGGTGGTTTTGCCGCCGCCGCCGGACTGACCGAAGATCGTGACGCGGCTGGGATCACCGCCGAAGTTCTCGACGTTGTCCTTCACCCATTGCAGCACCGCCACCAGGTCTTGCACGCCCACATTGGTGGCGCCCGCCCACTGCTCGCCGCCGATATCGGCCAGATGCAGAAAGCCAAACACATTCAGGCGATGATTCACGCCGATGACGACCACGTCTTCTTTCTTCGCAAGGTTGGTGCCGTCGTAGAGCAGATAATTGCCGGAACCGGCGGAGAAACCGCCGCCGTGCATCCACACCATCACCGGCCGCGCCTTGTTGTCGACGCCGGGCGTGAAGATGTTGATGGTCAGGCAATCCTCGCTCTGCGGCGTGAGACGGTTCACCGCCGTGACCACTGGCGCGGGTTCTTCGCCGCCGGGTTCCATCGGCGCCGCCCAGGTGATCTCGAAGTGATCCTTCACGCCGGACCAGGCCGCCGGCGGTCGTGGCGGCATGAAGCGATTGGCCCCGCCGGTGGGCGCGCCATAGGGCACGCAGAAGAATTGATGCACGCCATCCTTGAGCCGGCCGCGCACGCTGCCGTAGCGCGTTTTTGCGGTGCCGCCGACGGTGGTGAGCCGGGTTTCCTGCGCCATCGCGCGCAGCGGCAGACCGCCGCAGGCCAATGCGCTGGCGCTCAGGCCCGCGCCCAGAAAATATCTGCGGTCCAGACGATTGCGGTCAAGCATGGTATCCCCCCGTTGTGTTGCCCGAAGGGTACCGCTGCGGCTATTCGTAACGCAATGCGTCGATGGGCGTGAGGTTTGCAGCCTTGCTGGCGGGCAAAATGCCGAAAATCATGCCGATCAGCATCGAGAACAGCGCCGAACCCACCACGGCCCACCACGGCACCGAGGGGCTCGGGAACTCGGGAATCATCGACGCCACGCCATAGGCCAGCGCGAAGCCGATGACCATGCCGATCAGCCCGCCGATCACCGCCAGCACCATCGCTTCGATCAGAAACTGCAACAGGATGTAGTGACGTGGCGCGCCCAGCGCCTTGGCAATGCCGATCTCGCGCGTGCGCTCGGTGACCGACACCAGCATGATGTTCATGATGCCGATGCCGCCCACCAGCAGCGAAATGCCCACCACGCTCGCCACCACCAGCGTGACCGTGCTCATGATCTGCCCGAAAGTCTTGGAGATGGAATCCGACGCCTGCACGGTGAAGTCGTTGGGATCATCGCGGCCCAGGCCATGCGCGCGGCGGATCAACGCGATCACGCGCTGTTTCACATTCTCCACGGCATCCGGATCATCCACGGCGAAGCTGACCTGAAAATCCGGCTGCACCTGCGTGCCGGTAAACGCCAGCGCGGTTTCAAACGGCATCAACATGAAGCCATCGAGGTTCTGGCCCAGCACTTCACCGCGCGGCTCCATCACGCCGATCACCTTGAACCACTCGCGCCCCAACTGCACGAACTGCCCTTCGGGTCGCTCGGGCATTTTCAGGTCTTTGCGAATCTTGTCGCCGAGCACCACGACGCGGCGGCGGCTGGCGTCGTCGCTGGTGGTGATGAAGCGGCCCGTGCGCGGAAACAGATGCTGCACGTCTTGCAGACTGCCGGTGGTGCCGAAGAATTGTCCGGCGGCGCTCTGCGATCCCCAGGTCACCTGCCCCACCGACACCGGCAGCACCGGCGTGATGTGCGAGATGCCGTCGATGCGATAGCGCAGTTCATCCAGATCGGTCAGACGCAGACGATTGACCTTGCCGCGCAGCCGATCTTCCAGCGAAGTATCGGCCACCAGCGTCAGCGTGCTGGACCCCAGGCCCTCGAACAATTGCGAGATGCGGCTTTGCAGGCCCTGCACCAGTGCGATGACGCAGATCACCGAAGCCACGCCAATGATGATGCCCAGCATCGTGAGAAAACTGCGCAGACGGTGCGCGGTGATCGCCGCCAGCGCCGAGCGCAGGCTTTCTTGCAGCGCGTAGAACAGGCGACGCGAGGCGCTGCCTTCTTGCAGCGCGTCGGCGTCTTGCATTGGAGCACCCGCCTGCGCTGCGATGGACTCAGCCATTGGCGCGATCCTCTGCGATGCGGCCATCGTGCAGGCGCACCAGACGTTTGCAGCAGGCGGCAATGCCCGGATCATGCGTGACGATCACGACGGTCTGCCCCTCGGTGTGCAGTTGGGTGAAAAGGTCCATGATTTCACCGGCGGTGCGGCTGTCGAGATTGCCCGTGGGTTCATCGGCCAGCAGCAATTCGGGATTGCCCGCCAGCGCACGCGCCACGGCCACGCGCTGACGCTGCCCGCCGGACATCTCATTGGG
>JAITMN010000097.1 GCA_031277355.1 Nevskiaceae bacterium
TCAGCAGCGGTGGCTTGATGAATGTCGCGGTCCTGCTCGAAGGCGCGCAGCAGGTCTGCATCGCCAGACAGGTGCGCCATGATGCGCAGTTCGATCTGCGAGTAGTCCGCCGCCATCAATACTTGGCCCGGCGGCGCAATGAAAGCCTGGCGGATGCGACGGCCTTCGGGTGTGCGGATCGGAATGTTTTGCAGATTCGGATCGGTGGACGACAAACGCCCCGTTGCGGCCACGGCCTGATGGTAGCTGGTGTGTACGCGGCCGGTGCCGGGATCGATCTGCTCCGGCAGCTTGTCGGTGTAGGTGGACTTCAACTTCGCCATGCCACGGTATTCAAGAATCAGGCGCGGCAACGGGAATTGATCGGCCAGTTCTTCGAGCACGTCTTCGGCGGTGGAGGGTTGGCCCGTGGGCGTTTTGCGCAGCACCGGCAGTTGCAGTTTGTCGAAAAGAATCTGCTGCAATTGCTTGGGTGAATCGAGATTGAACACGCCGCCGGCGGTTTGATGCGTCTGCGCTTGAATTTCGTGCAGACGTTTGCCCAATTCATTGCTCTGCCGATGCAGCAGCGCCGCATCGATGAGCACGCCGCGCTGTTCCATCGCCAGCAGCACCTGGCTTACCGGCTGCTCCAGTTCTTCGTACAGTGCGCGCAGTTTCGGCTCGGCGCACAGGCGCGGCCATAGCGCGGCGTGCAGTTGCAGCGTGACGTCGGCATCTTCGGCGGCGTAGTTGGCGGCCACCTCCACCGGCACCTGATCGAAGCTGATTTGCTTGACGCCTTTGCCGGCCACGTCTTCGTACTTCACCGTGTCGATGCCCAGATACAGCTTCGCGAGCGAATCCATGTCGTGACGTGACGCCACGCTGTTCAACACATAGGATTCGAGCATCGAGTCATGCTGCATGCCGCGCAGCGTGATGCCGTGATTGGCGAGCACGTGCGCGTCGTACTTCAGGTGATGGCCGAGTTTGGGCTTGTCTTCGGCTTCGAGCCACGGCTTCAGTTGCGCCAGCGTTTGATCGAGGTCCAGTTGCTCGGGTGCGCCGGCATAGCGGTGACCCAGCGGCAGGTAGGTGGCGTGGCCGGGCTCGATGCAGAAAGAAAGACCAACGATGCGCGCCTGCTGGTAGTCGAGACTGGTGGTTTCGGTGTCGAAGGCGGTGAGCGTGGCGGCATCGAGACGTTGCAGCCAGTCGTTGATCTGCGCTGGGGTGAGGAGCGTGGTGTAGTGGCGCTCGGCGGCTGGGGTGGGGGTGAGGGCGGCGGTGTTGGCGGATGCAGGCGCGTTGCTTAATGTTGGCGTGTTGCCGGGCGCTGCATCGGTCGCGCCATCATCCAACTGCCGCAGTAGCGCGCGGAATTCCATCCTTGCATACAGTTCGCGCAGCTTGGCCGTGTCGGGCGTGGCACGCGTGAACTCGTGATTCAGTTCCGCCAGCGGCAGATCGGTGCGGATCGTCGCCAACTGCCGCGACAGCGCCAGCGTGTCGCGGCCATTGCGCAGATTCTCACCGGCCACGCCGGGCACTTCATCGGCGTGCGCGAGAAGGTTGTCGATGTTGTTCCACGCGCTCAGCCATTTCGCCGCCGTCTTCGGGCCGACTTTCTCGATGCCGGGGATGGTGTCGGAGCTGTCGCCTACCAACGCCAGATAGTCGATGATCTGCTCGGGCCACACATCGAACTTCGCCTTCACGCCATCGCGATCAAGGCGCGAGTTCGTCATCGTGTTGATCAGCGTGATGCGATCATCGACCAACTGCGCCATGTCTTTGTCGCCGGTGGAGATCAGCACCGGCCCTGTGGCTGCGGCGTGACGCGCCAGCGTGCCGATCACATCATCGGCTTCCACGCCGGGTATGCGCAGCAGCGGCAAGCCCAACGCTTCGACGATTTGCAGCAACGGTTCGACTTGCGCACGCAGATCGTCGGGCATCGGCGGGCGATGCGCCTTGTATTCGGCGAATAGCTCATCGCGAAAGGTCTTGCCCGGCGCATCGAACACGACGACCACCGGACTGTCGGCCTGTTCTTTCGTGAACCGCTGCAACATGTTGACGACGCCGAGCACCGCGCCGGTGGGCTCGCCGCGCGAGTTGGTCAGCGGCGGCAGCGCATGAAAGGCCCGGTACAGATAGGACGAGCCATCGACGAGAATCAGCGGGGCGGGCTTGTTCAAGGGATTCAGTTGCGCCGGGGTTCAGCGTCGTCGCGGTCGGGGTCGGGTTGTGGTGCGGTGGAAGAGGGCACCGGTGTTGCGCCCTCATCCGGCAGATACAGGTTGCCTTTCTGCCCGCATGCGCTCAGCGCCAGTGCGCCGGCCAGCGCCAGAACGCCAATCACCATGCGTGCGTTGATCGTGATGTGTTCAGACATGTTCCACCGCATGCGTGCCCGCAATGAAACCCTGCACTGTGCCTTTCCCCAAGCCGTGTTTGTCGAATCCGCCCGCCGCTTCACCGCCTGCGAACAGCCCCGGAATCACCGCGCCCTGCATGTCGATCACTTGCTGCTTTCCGTTCACGCGCAGGCCGCCGTAGGAATCGTGCCAGACGATCATCAGCGATAGCGCGTGGAAGGGGCCCTTTGTGATCGGGTGCAGCGCGCCGTCTTTCTCGCGCGCGAAGTCCGGGTCCGCGCCGCGTTGCACGTAGCTGTTCCACGTTGACACGGTGTTGGCCAGATGCGTGACTGGCACGCGCTGGAACTTGTTGCCCGCGCTGATCTTCGCGGCCAGTTCTTCGACCGAGTCGGCCTGGAACGAAAAACCATTGTCGGCGATGTAGGGGAAGCGCAGTTTCAAACCCATTCGATCGGCTGCCGCCTGATCGAAGATCGCCCACAGCGGGCCGGAGTAATAATTCGGAGCGGTGGAGCCTTCGTTGACCGCCAGCGCCGCTTCGATGCCGTGATCGTAGCTGTAGGTTTGCTTGATCCACTCATGACTGCAGTTATGCCAATCATGCGGCTTGTGCCCCAGATCGCCGCCGGGCGTGACGCCTTCGCTGGGATAATGCGCCGAACCCACGCGCGACATCAGCCGCACTTCGTTGAAGAAGCGCTTGCCCACCTGATTCACCGCGATCATCTGCTCGAATCCGCCCCGGCCTATGCTCACTCCCGTTGAACCGCGAAAGCCGAAGGTTGGGTGTCCGGGCATCATCGGCGTATACGCATCGGGTGTGCCGAGGCGCGCCGACATTTGATAGGTGGAGGGAGCCACGAGGTTCTGCTGCATGCCGGCGAGGTTCGCGCCGATCTTGAGTCCGGCCTGGATCGCGCTGGCGTCCTGCACACGCGGACCCAGCGCCGCCGCGCAACTGGTGGGAAACAACGGTTCGCGCATGCCCGGATGGAACATGCTGCGCACTTCGGGATTACCCGAGTGGCCGCCGCAGGCAAGGATCACCGCGCGACGCGCACGGATGCGCACCACGGGACGCTGCTCGTCGATATTGCCGTTGTTCCAATAGCTTTGAAGTGGTTCGCCGGTTTCCGGATGCTGTCGCGGTGAGTAGCTTGCGGTGATGCCGAGGATGCGACCGGCAGAGGGCTGCTCGCGGATCAGTTCGTCGAAGCCGCGATTGAGCATGAAGAGCACGCCTTTTTCGCGCGCGGAAAATTCCAGCGGGCGCGCCAGCGCGACGCCATTGCTGTAGGTGCCGGGGCCGACGACTTGCGTGGCGTCGTCCATCTGCACCGGCGCGAAGGGGCTGGTGCGTTCGGGGTCGGCGTGGCCCGCGTCTTCGGCGGTGATCGTGCCGGCCTTCATGTCGGTCTTGTCGCCGAGAACGAGAAAGCACACACAACCGCGCGCACGCGACATGCCGCCGCCGGTGTGCGTGGCGTTGATGCGCGCGAAGCGCACATGGTTGCTCATCAAAAATTCCCGCGTGGGCGGGCAGTTCTCGGCCCAGGCGCGCACGACTTCGCGTTCGTTGTAGCGATAGGGACTGTAGCCGCGCCGGTCGACGATGGACCAATCGGTGAGATCGCGGAACAGCAGTTCCACGTTGTCGTCGAGCGCGGCCGGTTGCTCGATGGGATCGACCTGTATCCGGCCTTCGGCATCGCGCTCGCGGCGCAGGTCGCGCTGCTGTATTGCATCGCCGCCGCCGAGCGAAACGAACGAACCGCTGTTGAGCATGCGGCCACCCACATCGTGACTGGCCTCGACAATCAGCACGCTCGCGCCCAGATCGCGTGCGCGAATGGCGCTCGTGAGGCCGGCGCAGCCCGCGCCGACGACAACCACGTCGTATTCGTGATCCCAGTCGGCGTTGGCGGTGTTGTCTGGTGATTGCGCGCAGCCTGCCGTGCCGAGCAGCGCTCCGGTTGTGAGGCCGGCAGCGCCGGCGGTGACGAAGTTGCGGCGGGTGATCGGGCCGGTGGCGGATTCACTGACGGTTCGAGCCGCATCGCCAGGCGCTGCAGTCTGTCTCATCATGCTTGCCTCGGAGTGCGGCGCGTTCATGTTTGCGCTGTAGATTAAGACCAGATTGCCTTGAAACTCAAGCCAGTGGCGTGGCTCTGCCGGCGGCGTGGCGATGTCTGAATCCGTAAATCGTGATCGCCCAGAACGGCGCCCACCATATCAGGTCACTGAACAACACGAACAGGACGCTGCGCCATTCGAAGATGCCCGTCAACGCGCCATGCAGGAAGCCCAGCGGGCCGAGCGTCTTGCCCAGCAGCCCCACGACGACCAGCGGCCAGTAGCGAAGTATGTCCGTTGCGGCGATCCAGTACGCCAATGCATAGACGCCAACCATCATGCCGATGCAGCGAATCATCACATCGGGTGTGGTGGGCAGATGCAAGGCATCGAATATCTGCGATGGCCAAATGCTCAATGCCAGCGCATAGAGCAGATTGTAGGCGGCGGCCAATCGCAGCGCCGCCGGCATCCAGCCGGGCGCGTTGGAGGCGTTCATCGATGGCCCGTTCAATTCATGCTCCCTTGTGCGCGGCATGCACGGTGAGGATTCCTTCGTAACGCAACAATTGCCCCCAGCGCGCCGATTCGATGCGAACGTCGCAGGCAAAGCGGTGTGCATCGACGGCACATTCGCTCGCGCTGACGCGCAGGTCTGCAATGGTGATGCCGAACAAGCGAACGCGCTGGCTGTTCTGGCGCAGGTCTCCGTGTTCGTTCACGCCGGTGAGAAGTTCAATCACCACGGGGCCCGAGCGTTCAAGGATCAGTCCGGGGCATTTCATTTGCATGTGGCTTTGCATCAGCGTGTTGCCGATGGTTCGGCGCCAGTGTTCTGCTGCCGCGTTTGGGGTGATCGTTGTCAGGCAGGGCGCAGCGGCGGCGGGACGGGGCAAGTTCAGCGGCGCGAGGCGCGACAAGGCGCGCAGCCAGCGACGCGAACTCCAGGTCGTGCGCAGATGGCCGGTTACTTCGACTGTGCTGCCGCCATGCAATTGCCGCAGCACCGGTGGCAGTTGCCAGAAGCTGTCTCCCAGCACGCGCTGATAAAGCGATGAGTTGGCCGCTTCATTATCCAAGCAGATTTTCCAGTGCGCCGCGCAGAGTGGGAAACCGGAACACATAACCCTGCTGTCGCAGGCGGGCGGGCGCAACGCGCGCACCGTCGAGCAGTATTGTTGATTGCTCGCCCAGCATCAGCCCAATGAGCCCTGCGGGTGCGCGGCTCCACACGGGCCGATGCAACAGTGCGGCGGCGGTGCGCGTCAGCGATAACTGGGTTGGCACTTCCGGCGCAACGAGGTTGTAGGTGGCGAGCGCGTCCGCGTGCGGTTCCAACTTTCGGCGGCACAGCCAGGCAATCGTGCCCAGTACATCGTCGATGTGAATCCAGGACTGTGCCTGATTGCCGCTGCCAAGGCGACCGCCACAGCCCAGTTTGATCGGCATCAACAATGCCGGGAGTGCGCCCTGATGGCCCAGAACGATGCCCAATCGCATGATGGCAAGCGGCACGTTCAGTGCTGCGGCTTCCTTCGCGGTGGCTTCCCACTGCTGGCATAGCTGCGATGCAAAGCAATCCTGCGGCGCATCGTCCTCGGTGCAGTTGTGCTGACTGTCTTCGGGTTGAACGCCGTAGTAGCCGACCGCCGAAGCGCTGATCATCAGGCGCGGGCGATGATCCGCCGCTGCGATCCAGTTCAGCAGTGACCGCGTGGTTTGCGTGCGGCTTGCGATCAGGTAGCGTTTGCGCGCATCGCTCCAGCGCACGCCAAGAATCGGAGCGCCGGCAAGGTTGATGATCACGTCGAAGCGTGTGGCGGGGTCCAGTTCGTTGAGACTGCCGACGCATGCCGCACGGCCATCGAACAGTTGCGAGGCCACGCGAGGATTGCGCGCCAGAATCGTTACGCGATGTCCGTCGGCCAGCAATGCCCGAACCAGGGGCTGACCGATGGAGCCGGTGCCGCCGGTGAGAAGAAAAGACTGCGCGCAACGCGCCGGATCACCGCCCCGAAAGTCAAAGCGCGTGTTGGGTGAACGGGCCGCGAGCGCGCGGCTTGCCAGTGCGTCGCGCACTCCCGATGCCGCCACGCCGATGGCCCAAAGGCTCAGTGCCACGCTTTGCCAGCCATGCGGTGACCAGTGCAGGCCGGTGGGCAACGCCCACCAGCTTTGCGAATGCCACGCGAGCAGGCCGAAGGTTACGCCGCCGTTGATGGCCAGCAGCGTGTGGGTGACTCGTTCGCTGGCCGGCAGGCTGCGGGTTTTGTCTTCGATGACGAAATCGCGCAGTGTGAGCAGAATTTCGATGGCGATGATGCTCCACAGACCGATCAGCCACAGATGCCCCCACGCGAACCACGCCAGACCGGCAAACAGCACGCCATACAGCAGCGCCCGAATCGCATGCAGCCGCAATTCCGGCCCGGCGCTGGTGTGCTGGGGCAGCGCGCAGCGAATTTCGTGATGCCATATCGTGTCGAAAGCGCCCATCAAGCCCTGCGCGACCAGCAGATTGAGGATGAGGGTGTGCAGCATGTCGAGGTCCGATCGTTCAGTCGCGCTGTGCTGTGCCGCCGCGCATCAGCTTCTGGATGCGGGCTCCCAGCTTCATCACCTTGATCAGCGTTTCGGGAGACAGACGGAGCATTTCGTCGCCCCAGCTTCCCAATGTCTCCATCAATTGCAGTGTGTCGGTGATGCGTTTTTGTACTTCGCGACTCTCCTTGGCGAAGCCCGG
>JAITMN010000134.1 GCA_031277355.1 Nevskiaceae bacterium
GGTGCTGTTCGACGCCGCTTCGCGCGGCCGCTACGCCACCGATGCGTCGATCTATCAGATCATGCCGGCGGGCGTGTTCATTCCCACCTGCGATGACGACATCACCACCGCGCTGCAAATTGCGCGCGAACTGAAAGTGCCGGTGCTGCCGCGCGGTGCGGGCACCAGTCAATGCGGACAAACCACCGGCGCGGCGCTGGTGATCGACGTCTCCAAACATCTGCGCAAGGTGTTGTCGGTGGATGCGCAGGCGGGCGTTGCCGAAGTCGAACCGGGTTTGGTGCTGGATCATCTGAACGCGCAGCTCAAACCGCTGGGGCTGTGGTATCCGGTGGATGTGTCCACCAGCGCGCAGGCCACGCTGGGCGGCATGGCCGGCAACAACTCCTGCGGTTCGCGTTCCATCGCCTACGGCAACATGGTGCACAACGTACTGGGCGCGCAGGCGTGGTTGGCCGATGGTGAGCTGTTGCAATTCGGCCCGGTAGCGCAGGCCACGGGACGCACTGCGCACATCGCCGAGTTCGTGCGCGCACTGGCGATGCAGCACGCTGCTGAAATTCACACGCACTGGCCCAAGGTGCTGCGCCGCGTAGCCGGCTACAACCTCGACATCTTCGACAACCAGAACGTGCGGCCCTACACCGCCGACGGCAGTGTGAACCTCGCGCATCTGCTGATCGGCTCCGAAGGCACGCTGGCCTTCACGCGATCGCTGAAACTGAAGCTCAGCGCGCTGCCGCGATCCAAAGTGCTGGGCGTGGTGAACTTTCCCACCTTCCACAAGGCAATGGACTCGGCGCAGCACATCGTCAAGCTTGGCCCCACGGCGGTGGAATTGGTCGATCGCACGATGATCGAACTGAGCCTCGCCAATCCCGCGTTCAAGCCCACCATCGAAACCGCGTTGATCGGCCGCCCCGCCGCGATTCTGCTCGTGGAGTTTTCCGGCGACGACAAGGCCGCGCTGCTGCACAAGCTGCGTCAATTGGTGGAATTGATCGGCGATCTGGGTCTGCCCGGCAGCGTGGTGGAAATGCCCGACGACACACCGCAGAAAAATCTGTGGGAAGTGCGCAAGGCGGGCCTGAACATCATGATGAGCCTGAAGGGTGACGGCAAGCCGGTGAGCTTCATCGAAGATTGCGCGGTGCCGGTGGAGCATCTGGCCGAATACACCGATGCGCTGATCAACGTGTTCGCCAAACATGGCACGCGCGGCACCTTCTATGCACACGCCTCGGTAGGCACGCTGCATGTGCGGCCCATTCTCGACATGCGCAACGATGGCGCGGAGAAGATGCGCGCGATTGCCGAAGAAGCCGGCGAACTGGTGCGCAGGTTTCGCGGCGCGTACAGCGGCGAGCATGGCGATGGCCTGTGCCGTGGCGAATGGATCGCGTGGCAGTTCGGGCCGAAGTTGAACGACGCCTTTCGCGCAATCAAACAGCACTTTGATCCCGATGGACTGTACAACCCCGGCAAGATCATCGACCCGCCGAAGATCGACGATGGCAGGCTGTTTCGCTTTGCGCCGCCCGGCACGCCGCAGCAGTACACGCGCATCCCGATCAAGCCCGCGCTGGATTGGTCTGCATGGAATGTGCGCGCCGATCCGGTAACCGAGATCACCACGCCGCCCGGCACCGGCGGTGATGTCACCGGCGGCTTTGCGATAGCCGTGGAGATGTGCAACAACAATGGTCACTGCCGCAAGTTCGATGCCGGCGTGATGTGCCCGAGCTATCGCGTCACGCGCGATGAACAGCATTTAACGCGCGGACGCGCGAACACGTTGCGCCTTGCCATCTCGGGGCAGCTTGGCCCCGATGCGCTGACCAGTGAAGCAATGGCCGAGACGATGGACCTGTGCGTGGGCTGCAAGGGCTGCAAGCGCGACTGCCCCACCGGCGTTGATATGGCCCGCATGAAGGTAGAGTTTCTCGCGCAGTACAAAGCCCGGCATGGTCACACGCTGCGCGACAAACTCATTGCTCATCTGCCCCGTTATGCCGCAATGGCCAGCCGCTTCGCGGGACTGCTGAACCTGCGCAACAAGGTTGCGTTGCTGCGCACACTGGGCGAAAAACTGCTGGGATTCTCGGCGCAGCGGGCATTGCCCACCTGGCGGCGCGACACATTCTGGCGTTCGCGCGAGTTGGGAGAGTTCATCAGCCGCGAACAGGCGTTGACGCTGGCCGCTGCGGGCCAGCGCGTGGCGGTGCTGTTCGTCGATACCTTCAACGGCGCATTTGAAAACGAAAACGCACTGGCGGCGGCGCGCGTGCTGCGCGCGGCGGGCTATGCCTTGCACACTGCGGTGAAAGGCGACGGTGGAAACTACTGCTGCGGCCGCACCTATCTGAGCACCGGCATGATCGAGGCGGCCAAGGCCAGCGCGGGCGCGTTGATTCAGGCGCTTGCGCCATTGGCGCGAGCCGCAATTCCCATTGTGGGACTGGAACCTTCCTGCCTGCTCACGCTGCGCGATGAAGCGCTGGTGTTGGGGTTGGGTGAGCCGGCAATGGTCGTCGCCTCGCAAGCCTTGCTGTTCGAGGAATTCATCGCGCGAGAAGTGAAGGCCGGCCGATTCGCGCTGAAGCTGCGCGCCGCCGACGCGCCGATTCTGCTGCACGGTCATTGCCATCAAAAAGCCTTCGACGCCGTGCGCCCGATACTCGACGTGCTGAAGCTGATCCCGAACGCCAACCCCACATTGATCCAAAGCGCCTGCTGCGGCATGGCCGGCAGCTTCGGCTACGAAGCCGGGCACGAAAAGGTGTCGATGGATATGGCCGAAGCAGCGTTGCTGCCTGCGATCCGCAAGCAGCCCGGAGCCATTGTCGTGGCCGATGGCGTCAGTTGCCGGCATCAGATCGCCGCCGGCGCTGCTCGCGAGGCCATTCACGTGGCGCGCCTTCTGGATCAGTTATTGATGCCGTAAAACCGGCATTTTGGTGCAAACTACAAAGGGTTTGAGTTCCCGCAAGACGAGGATGAGCACATGAAAGACTGTCGGATAAGCAAAGCACTGGTTCCCGCGCTGCTGTTCAGCGCCGTGCTGGCCGGTTGTTCGGGCCAGCAAGCGCCGCCGCAGGCCGCTGCCGCGCCCGCAGAAACTGCCGCAACCAGCAGCGCCGTGAATATGTCGGGCAGCTTCGACGGCTGGCGTCAACTCGGCAGCGCCAATTGGACCATCGAGAACGGCGAGTTCGTCGCCACGATGGGAACGGGCATGCTGGTCACGCAAGACACTTACACCGATTTTCGCATCACGCTGGAGTTCTTCGTTGATTCCGGCAAGGCCAACAGCGGCGTGTTTCTGCGCGCTTCCAATCCGGATGAAATCGCCGAAACCAATGCCTATGAAGTGAACATCTTCGATGAGCGCCCGGATCAAACCGGCCGCACCGGCGCCATCGTGCGTTTTGCTCCGGCCAGTCAGGCGATCAACGCCGCAGGTCAGTGGAACACCTACGACATCACCGCGCAGGGCGATCATCTGGTCGTCGTGTTCAATGGCGTGACAACGGTAGACACGCACGATTCCACCTACGCCAGCGGCCCGATTGCGCTGCAATACGGCGCAGGCGAAGTGCGGTTTCGCAATGTGAAGATCGAGCGTCTGTAGGATTTGATTCGAGGAGCGCGGTCGCGATCACAATCGCGATGGCGCTTGCCTCACCAAAGCGTCACTGATGCTGAACGGCGCTGATCACTTTCTCTATCGTCGTATTGGCTTCCAGCGGATGCCTTAGCTTGCGATCCAGCGACAGAATGTAGCGGTTCGCGCGCCCGTGGCGCTGACGGGTGATCACGCCGGCGTCTTCCAATTCCCCGATGATCCGTTGCACCGCGCGTTCGGTGATGCCCACCTTGCGCGCGATTTCGCGCACCCGCTCGGCGGAGTTGCGCACGATGCACACGAGCACATGAGCGTGATTGCTGAAGATCGTCCACTGGGGACGACTGGCCTCCATGGCCTTAGGGTGTGGTTGCGTCATAGAAGCCGCGCATGATACGGCCCATTCATGATTACTTGTACTTGAATTATATTACATGTATCGTATTTCATGTATTGAGTAGCGTATGAAAAATAGTGAGGTACATCATGAACATACGAAATCTCACAACTTGGGACCGTCTACAGGCCCTGGAAATGCCCTCCACCGGCGCATCGTTTCCCTTCGCCGACCGGCTGGCCCGCGACAATGGCTGGACGCAGGACTTCGCCGTGCGGGCCATCGAGGAATATCGCAAGTTCTGCTTTCTGGCCACGCATGCCGGTCATCCGGTAACGCCATCGGATCAGGTGGATCAGGTCTGGCATCTGCATCTGCTGTATTCGCAGCACTATTGGGAGGCGCTGTGCGGCGAGGCGCTGGGCACGCCGCTGCATCACGGCCCGACACGCGGCGGCTTGGCCGAAGTACGCAAATTCAACGACTGGTATCAACGCACGCTCGATTCCTATCGACGCTATTTCGGAGAACCGCCGCCGGAGTTGTGGCCCGACGCGGCCGAACGCTTCGACCGGCGTCATCTGTATGTACGCATCGACAAGCGCGACACGATCACCATCGACCGCAGGCTTGCGCGTCGCGTGATGGGCTTCTCCGGCATCGCAATGGCCGGTATTGGCGTGGCGGCCTGCGCGTCCAATTCCTCCCATGCTGAGGGTCAATTCAGCATCGCGACATCGTTCATCTGGCTGCTGGTGGCGATCGCGGCGGTGGTCATGGTGCTTGGGGCCGCCACGGCGAAAGCCGATGAAGTGACCCATGACCCCGACGAAAAACGCGACGACGCGAAAGCCAAGCGCGATGAAGGCGGTCCCGGATGCGGTGGAGGTGGAGGGGGCGGCGATGGTGGTGGTGGCGGCGATGGCGGCTGCGGTTCCGGTGGCTGCGGCGGTGGTGGTTGTGGCGGCTGCGGCGGTTGCGGTTAACAAACCTTGGAGAAAACCATGATTTTCTACTTCCTTGGCAACATGCTCTCCTTGGCCTTTCTCGTGCTGATCGCGGTGAGTCTGAAGTCGATGATCGTCATCACGCCGCAGCAACACGTTCGTCTTCTGGAAACTTTCGGACGCTATTCCGGCTACCGTCATGCGGGCATCTCATTGAAGAAGCCCTGGCCCTTCCAGACCGCAAGCCGGCCCTTCTCGCTGCAAACCAAACAGATCGCGCTGCAACTGGGCGTGAAGTCGCGCGACAACGCCTTCGTCACGATGCCGATCAGTCTGCAATACCGCGTGATTCCAAACGCCGTGAAGGCGGCCTTCTACGAATTGGCCAATCCCGAGAAGCAGATCGAGTCCTACATCTCCACCGAAGCGCGCGCCGTGGCGGCGGCCCGGACCTTCGATCAGCTCTACACCGATCGCGACGAGTTCACGCAGACCATCCGTCAATCGCTCGAAGAAGCGATGAATGGCTATGGCTACGAAATCCGCGCGGTGCTGATCGACGATCCCCGGCCCACGGCGGAGATGATCGCCGCCTTCAATCAGGTGCTGGCTTCGCAGCGCCGCCTGGAAGCGGCGCATAACGATGGCGAAGCCGAGAAGATCAAGCGTACCAAGAGCGCCGAAGCCTCAGCCGCCGCGATGACGATCACCGCACGCGGCATCGCCGCGAGCCGCTCGATCATCGCCGAAGGCAACGCCAAGGCGCTGGCGGCGTTCCGCTCGGACACCACGCTCACCGACTCCGACGCCATGGCCTTCATGATGGAGATCAACCGGCTCGAAGCGCTGCG
>JAITMN010000236.1 GCA_031277355.1 Nevskiaceae bacterium
TGAGGAACAAACCCATGAGAACCGGACCCATCAAGGTATTGGCGCTGGCAGCCGGCCTGATTGTCGCCGCGCCCGCGCTGGCGCAGAAGATGCCGGATATCGGCTTCAAGAGTGTTGGCCGTGGCGCGCCGCTTGCCGCCAGTGTGCTCGACATGAAACAGGAAGTGGGGCCGAACTGGATTCGCGGACAGGGCGTGCAGGCCAGCGATGACCCCAAAGCGCCGTTCCCGCTCAATGGCTACACGCCCGACAAGGTGCCGGCCAACTATCAGCCGCTGCCGCGCGACATCTTCACCAGCCCGGATTTCTACGCCGACAAGGCGCTGTGGAGCGACCCGCGCTACTACCGTTGCAACAGCCCGCAGGCCACCGAATATCAGCGCGGCATTCTGCAACGCCCCGCCGTGAACACGTCGGACAAAATCGAGGACGCGCCCTGGGGTCACTGCGAAGTCAGTCTGCCGCGCGAAGCCATCGTCAGTCCGTATGGATTCAAGACCGCGCAGGAACATTACGAAGCGTTGAAGGCCGAAACCACCCAGCGCGGCGGTCCGAGCGTCTACACCTACGGCAATTTCCCGAACGCCGAATGGAACGGCGTTTACGAGCGGCCGGCTCGCAGCGGCAACAATCAGATCAATTGGTACTGGGGCCGTCACACGCAGATTCCCACGGTGCTTTCGGTGTTGACGCCGAAGTATCAGGAATACATGGTGCAGGAGGCTTATCACCAGATGCGCGGCGACGCGCTGTGGCCGTCCACGTTCTGCTGGCCCGAAGGCTTCATGCGGCGCTGGTATCCGGCGGCGGTGTGGGAGCACTACATCGTTGCGACGCCGGATTTCGTGGAAGTGCGTGCGGGTGTGGCGCGCAATTTCATTCAAGACATCTACGTGGGCCGCGATTTCAACATGCAGGACGTGCCCAATGGCGGCGTGCCGCGCTTGGGTCAAGCCGTGCCGCGCTGGTATGGCGAGACAGTGGGCTTCTGGGATAAAGACGTGCTGATCACCTGGACCAGCAACATCCAGGGCTGGAAGTCGCACTCGGAGTTCGAGTTTTCGAACAAGTTGCAGTCCATCGAGATTTACACGCCGATTCGCGAGGGCGGCAAGTTTATCGGCCTGAATCACGAAACCATCCTCTATGATGAAGACGCGCTGGCCGTGCCGGTGCGCATCGTGCGCAACTTCCACAAGATCAACGATTTCAAAGACAACAACGAAGTGCCGTATGCCTTCATCGAATGTGTGCAGACGCTGTTCAACGTGGAAGGCCGCAACACGCCGCTGACGCCGGGCGCGAAGATCGAGTATGAGATGCCCGACATGTATGGCCGTCCGTGGGCGAAGATATGGAGCGAGAACTTCGAGCAGAACATGACGAAACCGGAAGATACGTCGGAAGACATCTTCGACTTCTCGAAGTAGCAGTGTATGATCGCCCGCCTTCCCAGGCCCCTTGGGCCGGCGGGCGACTTCCCGCAGCGAGGGCTAGGTGGCAGAGTGGTCATGCAGCGGCCTGCAAAGCCGTGTACGCCGGTTCGATTCCGACCCTAGCCTCCACCCTGGCAGCAAGGGATCGTTGGCGGGCGTGGCGAAATCGGTAGACGCAGCAGACTTAAAATCTGCTTCCCGTAAGGGAGTGTGGGTTCAAGTCCCGCCGTCCGCACCAGCACTTGCGCAGCCCAGAACGCAGTAGGGGAACCGTGCTCGAAGTCAGCAATTTGCACCTGTGGCGCGGCCATACGCATCTGCTGCGCGGCGTCGGTTTTACGCTGAAGCCGGGGCAGGCGCTGCAACTGACCTGGCCCAATGGCACGGGCAAAACCACGTTGCTGCGCTGTCTGGCGGGGTTTGTGCATGCCGAAGAGGGCAGCATCCGCTGGCGTGGGCACGATCTGTCGCGGCGGCGCGATGCGCTGCATCGCGATCTGGCTTATCTGGGCCATGAAACGG
The DNA here is from genome assembly GCA_031277355.1 of Nevskiaceae bacterium. GTDB lineage: Bacteria > Pseudomonadota > Gammaproteobacteria > Steroidobacterales > Steroidobacteraceae > ZC4RG30. Next base: position 1,959 of record JAITMN010000236.1, read on the forward strand.
CGCTGAAACAGGATTTGTCGGCGATGGAGAACCTGCGTCTGTCGTGCGCGATGCGCTGCGGTGCTTCGGTGCAGGCGATCGCGCAGCAACTGGATGCGCTGGGCCTTGAACCTGGCGCACGCGAACGCCCGGTTCGCAGCCTCTCGGCGGGGCAGCAACGCCGCACGGCGCTGGCGCGTCTGGCGCTGTGGGATGCGGCGCTGTGGCTGCTCGACGAACCGGCCGCCAATCTCGACGCCCCCGGGCAATCGGCGCTGTGCGAAGCCCTGCTCACGCACTTGCGCGGCGGCGGCAGCGTGCTGGTCGCCACGCATCAGCCCCTGGCGCTGGAGCGCGCCGACAACCGCGTGTGGACGCATCCCTCGGTGGCCGCATGAAACCGCTGGCCTCAACCGCCACCGCCTTCGCCAGCGTCGTGAAGCGCGATCTGCTGCAAGCGGCGCGTCGCCCCGGCGAATGGCTGCAACCGCTGGCGTTTTTCGTCATCGTCACCGTGCTGTTTCCGCTGTCGCTCGACCCGGAGATGGCGCGGCTGCGCTATCTGGCGCCGGCGGCGTTGTGGGTGGCGTTGCTGTTGTCGTCGCTGCTGGCGCTGGAATTTCTGTTTCGCGAAGACGCACGCGACGGAACGCTGGAACAGTTCGCGTTGTCAGCACAACCCTTTGCCGCGCTGATCTTCGCCAAAACGGCCACGCACTGGCTGCTCACGGGCCTGCCGCTGTCGCTGGTGGGGCCGCTGGCGGCCATCAGCCTCGGAGCGCCGCCGGAAAGCGCATTGCCGGTGCTGTGGCCCCTGCTGCTGGGCAGCCTGTCGATGAGTCTGATCGGTTCGATCTGCGCGGGGCTGACGCTGGGCGCGCGGCGCGGCGGCGCGTTGCTGTCGCTGCTGGTGCTGCCGCTGGCGATGCCGACGCTGGTGTTCGGCGCGCGCGCGGTGCAATTGGCGATAGCAGGCGAGGGCGCGGCAGGTCCGTTGTATCTGCTCGGCGCGCTGACGGTGCTGGGTTTGACGCTTGCGCCGCTGGCGGCAGCGGCGGCCGTCAGGATCAGCCTGGAGTAACCTTGGGGTAAGATGCGCGGATGAGTTGGGCCTGGTTTCATCGTTTCGGTTCGCCGCCTTATTTTTACTGGGTCGCCGGCAAAATCGCGCCCTGGTTCGGGTGGCCGTCGCTCGTTTTATTGCTGATCGGTCTCTACGGCGGACTGGTGCTCGCGCCGGTGGACTACTTCCAGAGCGACGCCTATCGCATCATCTACGTGCATGTACCGGCTTCGTGGCTGGCGCTGCTCACGTATTCCACGATGGCAATTTCTGCGGCCATCGGTCTGATCTGGCGCATCAAGATCGCGCATGCGGTGGCGGTGGCCTGTGCAGGCGTGGGAGCCGGTTTCACCATCGTTTCTCTTGCCACCGGCATGATTTGGGGAAAGCCGACCTGGGGCGCGTGGTGGGCTTGGGACCCGCGCATCGTCTCGCAATTGTTCCTGCTGTTTTTCTTTGCGGGTTACACCGGCCTGCGCGCGGCAATCGACGACACCGACCGGGCTGACCGGGCCAGTGCGGTGCTCGCCATCGTCGGCATCGTCAACGTGCCCATAGTGCGCTATTCGGTGGACTGGTGGAATTCGCTGCATCAGGCCCCTTCGGTGATGCGCGCCGATGGCCCCACGATTTCCTGGTCGATGCTGTGGCCGCTGCTGACGATGGCGCTGGCCTACACGTTTTATTTTGGCTGGATCATGCTGGTGCGCGCACGCGCCGAAGTGCTGCGGCGTGATCGCGGCAGCAACTGGGTGCGCGAAGCGCTGACGAACGAAGCGGCGGGGGCTCGAAGCTGATGCAGGAATTCTGGAACCAGATGCATGAGTTTTTGAAGCTGATGCAGGAATTTTTTTCGATGAGCGGTTACGCGCCATTCGTGTGGCCGGCCTACGCCATCGCGTTGGGCGCACTGCTCTGGTATGCGTGGCAGGCGCGTCGTCAGCTCGACAACGCACGCGAGGAAGCGCGCCGCAAAGTGGCGATGCGAGGAGACAACCCATGACGCCGAATCGTCGCAAGCGGCTGTATCTGGTGCTGGGCATCGTCGCCGGCGTCGCCATTGCCGGCGGACTGGCGTTGCAGGCGTTTCGCAATAACGTCACGTTCTTCTTCGATCCCACGCAGGTGGTAGCCGGTGAAGTGGCCGAAGGCAAGCGTTTTCGTCTGGGCGGCATGGTGAAGGCGGGCAGCGTGCAACGCACGTCGGGCAGCCTTGAAACGCGCTTCGTCGTCACCGATTTCAAACATGATGTATCGGTGCGATTCGACAAGGTGCTGCCCGATCTGTTCAAGGAGAACTCCGGCGTCGTGGCGCATGGCCGCATCGACGCCGCCGGCGTGTTCGTTGCCGATGAAGTGCTCGCCAAGCACGATGAAAACTACATGCCGCCGGAAGTCACGCGCTCGCTGAAGCGTGGCGAGTCGCGGTTGGGCATGGATGAACCCTCAGCCTCAACGCAGAGCGCTCAACCATGACCCCCGAACTTGGCCTGTTTGCGATGATCCTCGCGCTGCTGCTGGCGGTGTATCAGACCGTGGCCGGATTGCTTGGCCCGTGGCGCGGCCACACACGGCTGACCGAAGCGGTGATTCCTGCGGCGATCACGCAATTTTTGATGCTCGCCGTGGCGTTTGCCTGTCTGGTGTGGTCCTTCGTCCACAACGACTTCTCCGTGCGAATGGTTGCAGCCCATTCCAACTCCGCGCTGCCGGTGTACTACCGCGTTGCGGCCAGTTGGGGCAATCACGAAGGCAGCATGCTGTTCTGGATACTGGTGCTGTCGGCGTGGACCGTGGCCGTGGCGCTGCTGTCGCGCTCGCTGCCGCGCAGCTTTGCCTCGCGCGTGCTCGGCGTGCTGGGTTTCATCAGCGTGGGTTCGTTGCTGTTCTCGCTGGTCACGTCAAATCCGTTTCTGCGACTGCAACCCGCGCCGCCGGATGGCATTGATCTGAATCCGTTGCTGCAAGACTTCGGACTCACCGTGCATCCGCCGATGTTGTATCTGGGTTATGTGGGCTTCTCGGTGGCCTTCGCTTTCGCTTGCGCGGCGATGATCGAAGGCCGCGTGGATCAAGCCTGGGCGCGCTGGGCGCGGCCGTGGACCACGGTGGCGTGGATGTTCCTGACCGTGGGCATCGCCCTTGGCAGTTGGTGGGCCTACTACGAACTGGGTTGGGGCGGCTGGTGGGCCTGGGACCCATCAGAAAATTCCATCCTGATGCCGTGGCTGTTGGGCACGGCGCTGATTCATTCGCTGGCGGTTACCGACAAGCGCGGTCTGTTCAAGAGCTGGACGCTGCTGATGGCGATCATGAGTTTCTCGTTCTGTCTGCTCGCCACCTTCATGGTGCGCTCGGGGCTGCTCACTTCGGTACACAGCTTCGCGGCCGATCCGGGGCGCGGCGTGTTCGTGCTGGTGTTCCTGGCGCTGGTGATTGGCGGTGCGCTGTCGCTGTATACCTGGCGCGCGCCGTTGCTGCGTTCGCAGGCCGGTTTTGATCTCACGTCACGCGAAAGTTTTCTGCTGTTCAACAACATCCTGCTGGTGATTGCCACCGCGGTGGTGTTTGGCGGCACCATCGCGCCACTGCTGGTCGATGCGTTGGGATTGGGCACGATCTCGGTGGGCGCGCCGTATTTCAATCCCACGTTCCTCGTGCCGATGTTGCCGCTGCTGGCGCTGGTGAGTCTGGGGCTGTTCGCGCATTGGAAACGCGGCGGGTTATCCGGTTCCCAGCGCAAGATATTCGGCACGCTGGCGCTGGCGTTGGTGCTGGGCGTTGCAATGATGCTGGGTGTGTATGGCGATCGCTCGGTGCTCGGGCCGTTGGGTGTGATGCTGGGATTGTGGATCGTGCTGTCGTCGCTGTCTGATCCGATCGACCGGCTGCGGCGCAGATTGTCGTTGCCGCCTGCGGTGGTGGGGATGACGCTGGCGCATGTGGGCCTGGGCGTGATGGTGGTGGGCATCACGACGATGGAATCGCGGATGCTGGAACAGGATGTGGCGCTGCGGCCCGGCGAGCAGGCGCAATTGGGTGAATACACTTTCCGTTTCGATGGCGTGCGCGAAGCCGAAGGCCCGAACTACGATGCGTTGCAGGCCACGGTAGTGGTGACGCGAGACGGCAAGCCGGTGGGCACGATGCAACCGGAACGGCGCGCTTACTGGGTGTCGCAGCAATCGCTGGCTGAAGCGGCGCGCGACGTGTCATGGCGGCGCGATCTGCTGGTAACGCTGGGCGAGTCGCTGGGTGGAGAGTCGTGGAGTCTGCGGCTGCAAGTGCGTCCGCTGATGCGCTGGGTGTGGCTGGGCGCTGCGTTGATGGCGTTGGGTGGTTTGGTGGCTACGCTCGATAAACGCTATCGCAAGGCAGTGGCGGTGGCGCGCGAGGCTGCGGCCACCCCTGCTGCGGCAACCGCCCGCGCAGCCACCAAAATAGCGGTGCAGAAATCATGAAGCGTTTTTTCATTCCGCTGGGCGTGTTCGGTGCGTTGCTGGTGGTGCTGATCATCGGCCTGTATCGCATGCCGCAAAAACAGGTGGTGCAGTCGGCGTTGCTGGGCAAACCTGCGCCGGGATTCGAACTGCCTGATTTGGCCGATCCTTCGCGCACCGTGCGCTTTGCCGACCTGAACAACGGACGCTGGTCGCTGGTGAATGTGTGGGGAACTTGGTGCGTGGAATGTCGCGTGGAGCATCCGGTGCTGTTGCAGCTTGCAAAGCAGGACAAGCTGAATATCATCGGTCTGAACTACAAAGACGACCCGCAGGCTGCACGCGAATGGCTTGAACAACTGGGCAATCCCTACACCGTGGTGGCGATGGATAACGAAGGGCAGGCGGCGCTCGACTGGGGCGTGTATGGAGCGCCGGAAACTTTTCTCGTGAATCCGCAGGGCGTGGTGGT
>JAITMN010000306.1 GCA_031277355.1 Nevskiaceae bacterium
GCCGCCCCGGATGAAAGCGGTCGCCCCAGGCTCGTCATTGCGCCGCCGCGCACGCGACAGGCCAACTATGTGGTGGGCGACAGTCGCGTGCGCGCCGCCCAGGTATCGCAGGCGATCGCCGCGCGACTGTCGGACATTCTCACGCAGACCCGGCGCTTCATCGTGCTGGATCGGCAGTTCGGCAATGAACTGAGCAACGAGTTCGATCTGATCGCCAGCGGCGCGGTACGCGTGCAGGATGGCGCGCGTCTGGGCGAAATGCTGGCCACGGATCTGATTCTGGTGCCGGTGGTCGAACGTTTCGAATACCCGCGTGAGACGCGCCGTCTGCGCATGTCGGATCGGGAACTGGTGTCGTACTCCGGCGGCGGGCGCATTGCGCTGCGCCTGCTCAATGCCACCACCGGCGAAGTGGTGTTGTCCGACAGTTTCGATTACACGCTGCCTTCAACCGCCGCCAGCACATTGCCGCGCGTGATCGATGGCGATGGCATGTCCCGGACGATGATGGCCGCTCTGGCCGATCGGATCGGCAAGGCGGTGGTCAGCGAAATCTTCCCCGTTACGGTGGTGGCGGTGAACGGCGATCAGGTGATCCTGAGTCAGGGCGGCGAAGCGCTGCAAGCGGGTCAACGCTGGCAGGCCATCACGCTGGGCAAGGAACTGACCGATCCGCAAACCGGCCGATCGCTGGGCCGCAGCGAGGCGCCCTGCTGCACCATCCGCATCGATCGGGTGGGTCCGCAGACTTCGTATGGCACCATCGAGCAGGGCGCATCCGCTGTGGATGCGGCGTTCCGCAGCGGCGCTATTGTGTTGCGCGAATAGGTGTCACGCGGGCAGGCAGAAAAAGCCTACCCGCACTTGGAATCCCCGCAGTTCAGGCAGGTCATGCAGCCGTCCATCATCACGACGGCTGCGGTGCTGCACTTGGCGCACAACTGCGCCCCTTCGGGGAAGTGCGACTTGCTGAAGGCGTCCTGCTGCTTCTGACGGGCTTCGAACTCGGCGCGTTTTTCTTCCACCAGTTTCTTCTGGTGTTCGTCGAGACCGGGGGGGCGTAGCAGGCCGATGAATTGCAGGTGCTTTTCGATCACATGGCCCAGCTCGGCGATGATCGAGGGCATGAACTTGCCGCCGGGCTGCCAGTAGCCGCCACGCGGATCGAACACAGCCTTCAATTCTTCGACGAGGAAGGTGACATCGCCGCCCTTGCGGAACACCGCCGAGATGATGCGCGTCAGCGCCACGATCCACTGGAAGTGATCGAGGTTCTTCGAGTTGATGAAGATCTCGAAGGGGCGGCGCTGCTCGTGTTCGGTGCCCTCGTTCAGCACGATGTCGTTGATCGTCACGTACATGGCGTGATCGGATACCGGCGTCTTGATCTTGTACGTGGAGCCGATCAGCATCTCCGGACGCTGAATCTCCTCCGTCATGCGGATCACCTTGGCCACCGGCTTGGCGTCGGCCTTGGATTCGGTCTTGTCCGTCGGCTTGTGTACCCGGTACTTGACGATGCGCCGGTCGATCTTCATCGAGCTCATTTCACATCCTCCGTTGATGCGGCGGCGGTCTGGTACTTGCCGTAATAGCCTTCCTTCAACGCATCGAACAGGTTGGCGGCGGTGTGCCGCTCGCCGTCGTATTCGATTTCCTCGTCGCCGGTGACTTCGATCTCGCTGCCATCATCCAGCGTGAACACGTAGCGGGTGTTCTTCAGGTCTTCTTCCTTCACCAGCACACCCTGGAAAGCCTCCGGGTTGAAGCGGAAGGTGGTGCAACCCTTCAAGCCTTTTTCATGGGCGTGGAGATAAATATCCTTGAAACTTTCATACGGATAGTCGGTGGGCACGTTTGCAGTCTTCGAGATCGACGAGTCGATCCAGATTTGCGCGGCGGCCTGGATGTCCACATGCTGCACCGGCGTGACTTCATCAGCCGAGGTGAAGTAGTCGGGCAGTTTGCGCGCTGCGTCGGTGGCATTGGGCATCGCATCGGGATTCACCAACTCGCGATAGGCCAGCAACTCGAACGAGAACACATCCACCTTTTCCTTGGTCTTGCGACCCTCGCGGATCACATTGCGGAAGTAGTGATGCGCGAAGCTCGGCTCGATGCCATTGCTGGCGTTGTTCGCCAGCGACAGCGAAATCGTGCCAGTAGGCGCAATCGACGTGTGATGCGTGAAACGCGCGCCCACCTGCGCCAGTTCATCCACCAACTGCGGCGCAACGCCGGCTACGCGCTGCATGTAGTGGCTGTAACGCGCGTGCAGCAGGCGGCCGGGAATTCGCGCGCCGACCTGCCAGCCGTCTTTTTTCATCTCCGGACGCTTGCGCAGCATTTCCGGCGTGACTTCAAACTCCTCGTTCATGATCGGCGCGGGACCCTTCTCGCGCGCCAGTTCCAGGCCCGCTTCCCAGCCGGCAATCGCCATCTCGCGCGAGACGTTCTCGGTGAATTGCACCGAGGCTTCGCTGCCGTATTTCATGCCCAGCAGCGTGATGGTGCTGCCAAGGCCCAGAAAGCCCATGCCATGACGACGCTTGCGCATGATTTCATCGCGCTGCTGCGACAGCGGCAGACCATTGACCTCCACGACGTTGTCGAGCATGCGCGTGAACACGCGCACCACTTCGCGATACTCGTCGAAATCAAAGTGCGCATCCGGCGTGAACGGATCGACAACGAAGCGCGTGAGGTTCACCGAACCCAGCAGGCACGAGCCATAAGGCGGCAACGGCTGCTCGCCGCAGGGATTGGTGGCGCGGATGTTCTCGCACCACCAGTTGTTGTTCATCTGGTT
>JAITMN010000357.1 GCA_031277355.1 Nevskiaceae bacterium
CGTGGTGGCAATGCGGCGGATGCGGCGGTGGCAACGGGTCTGGCCCTCGCGGTAACGTACCCGCGCGCCGGCAACATCGGCGGCGGCGGTTTCGCGGTGCTGCGCCTTGCCGATGGAAAGGCCACATCGATTGATTTTCGCGAGATGGCTCCGGGCAAGGCCACGCGCGATATGTACCTCGATGCCGAGGGCAACGTCGTGCCCGGCCGTTCCACCACCGGCCATCTGGCCTCGGGCATCCCCGGCACCGTCGCGGGCCTGCATCTGCTGTATGAGAAGTATGGGTCGCACAAGCTCACCTGGGCGCAACTGGTCGAGCCCTCGCGCCGGCTTGCGGAGAATGGTTTTCGCGTCACGCAGGCGCTTGCGGCGGATATGCAGGCGGGCACGCGGTCGCTGGGTCGCCATGCCGAGTCCAAACGCATTTTTCTGCGCGATGGGCGTCCTTACGAAACGGGCGAGATTTTCAAACAGCCTGATCTGGCGGCAACGCTTGAGCGCATCGAACGCGATGGCGTCGCCGGTTTCTACGCGGGCAAGACCGCGCAACTGATTGCCGATGAGATGGCCCGCAACGCAGGGCTCATCACGCTCGATGACCTTGCCGCATATCGCGCCGTCGAGCGGCCCGTCATGCGCGGCAGCTATCGCGGGCATGAGATCATCACGATGGCCCCGCCCAGTTCCGGCGGCGTTGCATTGTTGCAGATGCTTGGCATGCTGGAGCCGCATGATGTGAGCGCGCTGGGGTTCAACTCCGCTGCGAAGATTCATCTGTTCACCGAAGTGATGCGCCGCGCGTTTCGTGATCGCGCCGAATATCTGGGCGATCCGGATTTCGTGCATGTTCCGGTTGAACCGCTGCTGGAACCCAGCTATCTGACCCGCAGCATGAGCAGCTTCGACCCGTCGCAGGCAACGCCGAGCACGGCATTGCGACCGGCGGATTTGCCACCGCCGGAATCAAGCGAAACGACGCACTTCTCCGTTGTGGACTCCCAGGGCAACGCGATCAGCGTGACGTATACGCTCAATGGGTTGTGGGGCAATGGCGTCACCGTGACCGGCGGCGGCTTTCTGCTGAACAACGAGATGGACGACTTCACATCGAAGGTCGGCGTGCGCAATGGATATGGCCTGCTTCAGGGCGAGTCCAATGCCATTGCGCCACACAAGCGTCCGCTGTCGTCGATGACTCCAACCATCGTGCTGAAGGATGGTCAACCGTTTCTCGTCACCGGCAGCCCCGGCGGACCCACGATCATCAACACCGTGCTGCTGGTGATCACGAACGTGATCGACTTCCACATGAGCGTTACGCAAGCGGTGGATGCGCCGCGCTTTCATCATCAGTGGCAACCGGACGCGATCAACCACGAGCCCTTCTTCACGTCGCCCGACACCGTTGCGATTCTGGAAAAGCAGGGGCACAAACTCACGACCCGCAAGCTGTATCCCAATGCGCCGGAGGCCGAAGCGCGCACCTGGGGCGATGCCGAGTCGATCCTGATCGACCCGATGACGAAGCGGCTTCAGGGTGCAAGCGATGTGCGCAGCCCGGATTCAGCGGCGGTTGGCTGGTAAAGCCTACGGTTGCTTGAAGTTGAAGATGTCTTCATCCTGAGGGCGTTGCATCCCTTGCTCGTGATAGCGCTCCCATATCTGCGCCCAGGGCCGTCCGTAGATATCCGGGTATTCATATTCAAACGAGGCGCCCGGCGTCACCGGCGTTGCAATGCCTTTGATCGGGAAGATGTGCGGCACGCATTCCATGTATACGAACGGATCGTTGTCGGTTAGCGCACCCTGACGCTGATACCGCTGCACGATGCGAACCGGCTGCGCAAACGTATCCTCGTCATAAAGCACCGTCTCGTGCTTGATGCCAACATGCTTGCCGGCGGCGTCGCGGATCGGCGTATAGATCTCCACGGTCTGCATCTTGTTGCTGAACTCGGCGCCGCCGTGATTGATCCAGCCCTGAATGTTCGAGGTGTGCGTGATCAGCGCGTCGCCATCCCAGAAGCCAATCGTCTCCCCGAACCACTGCGGCACAGCCGGCCCGAGTCGCGGTGAGCCGTTGCCGTCGTCGATGAACTCCCGGCCAATGTGAATCTGCGTGACCAGTGTTTTTGCGGCGTTGCGCATGTCGATCACGAATTGCGGGGTGACAACCAGATTCAGACGCGCGCCGCCATACTGCGCAAAGCGCCGCATGAATCCTTCGGGCCAGCAATACGAACCCGGCCATTGCGGCGCGTTGCTGCCGGAGTAGTGGTACATCTGCTGCACGAACCGCTGCTGATACTCCGGCGTGAGCAACGAGAGGTAGGTCGGAATCTGCAGGATCGCGCCGTGATACCAGGTGGCGGTCTTCGCGCGGTCACGAAGATACTGTCCGTTCCAATCGGCGATGGACTCATAAGTGGGCACTGCCGGGCCGCCCTTCGCGCGTGCTTCGGCAAGCAGCGCCGCGTAGTGTTCACTGGCCGTCTTGAAGGGATAGGGGCTGACGATTTGATCACGCGGGTAGTCGCGATCACAAAAGCCCCATGCCGCCGTGCGCGGCGGATCGTCGCCGATCAACGGAACCTCGTAAGCCCCGCGTATCTGCTCAAGACCCACGGGCGAGTTGCAACGAAAGTAGCGCGGGTCGGACCATAGTTCGCGGTCCTGATAGAAATCGCTGGTGTTGAAGATGTCGCGCGCAAGCGGCGTGACGCCAGCCGGAACGGCGCCGTCTCTGGCTGCATAGATTGGCGGATGCTCGGGTGGCACGCCGGCGCCGGTGAACATGCCCTTGCCTTCCGA
>JAITMN010000190.1 GCA_031277355.1 Nevskiaceae bacterium
GTTCATCACGCCGATTGGCTGGCGCGAAGCGCTGCTGGTGTGGGCCTATGCGCTGGTGTGGTTCCTGTTCAACAACGGCGTGAAGGTGGCGGCCTATCGTCTGCTCGGCCATCGCGAGCACCGTCAGGCCCGGCATCTTGCGCGAGTGGAGACACCTGTGGTGCAGTCGCCCACACGATAAAAAGAAGGTGCATCATGAAACAAATGATCCCGCATCTGGCAGCCCTGTTGCTGGGCCTGTCGCTGCCCGTGATTGCCGGCGAAGCGCCTGCCCAGCGCACGCGCCCACCTCGCCCCGAAGGTATGTTCGCGCCGCCGGGTCGCGCCATCACGCATGTGAAGGGTGATGTGTGGCGCGCCAACAATGGCGGTTGGTATGTGGCCATTCTCGACACGCCCGATGGCCTGCTGCTGGTCGATACCTTGAACGTGGACTACGCCGCCTGGCTGAAGGAAGAATTGGCAAAGCAGTTTCCGGGCAAGCCGGTGAAGTATGTGATTCTCAGCCATAGCCATTGGGATCACACCGAAGGCGGCAAGATTTTTGCGGACACTGCCATGTTCGTCGCACAGGAAGGTTTTGCGCGCAACATGGATGGCCGCTATCCGCAATTGCCCGGCGACATCACTGATCGCAATGACGACGGCTGGCTCGACGCCGCCGAGTTCGACGAACCCGCCTACGAGCGTCCCTGGTACTGCGGCGGCATGGGAGCCATCGGCCCGAAAGACCCGGATGGCGATGGACGCATCACGCCGGCGCAGTTCTTCGTCAACACGCCCCGGCCCAACATCACCTATTCCGACCGCATGACGATCCGCTTCGGCGGCAAGACCATCGACCTCGTGTTTCCGGGCAAGAACCACGCCGACGATGGCACTGCGGTGCTGTTCCGCGATGAGCGTGTTCTGTTCACGGTGGACTTCCCCGCCGACGCGCTGGTGCTGGATTCGATGCGCTCACTGCCCAGCGCCTGCGGTCCCTTCGACGGCCATCCGATCAGCGAGTGGATTCGCTCCTATCGCACGCTGGAAACGCTCGACTTCGACATGCTGATCGGCGGTCATGGAACCGTGCCGTTCACGAAGGCCGACATCAGCGAGGGCCGCGCCTACTTCGAATATCTGCGCGATCAGGTGCAGGCGGCGATGAGCCGTGGCGAAAGTCTCGAACAGATGAAGCAGACGATCACGCTTGCGCCTTACCAGCAGTGGCGTCACTTCGAAACGCTGCGCCCGTTCAACATCGAAGCGGCGTACCAGAATTTGCAGACGTTCCGATAAAGACTCACGACAACAACCGCAGCAACCAATTGCGCCCCAACCTGCGTTCGCAGCCGCGCAATTGCGTTTCGTAGCGGGTCGCGGTGTTCTGCACATCACGCGCGGTGTCGAGCAGCCATTTCTTGCCGGCATAGGTGCGGCGCTGAAAACCACCATTGCCTTCGTGATAGGCCAGATAAAGATTGTACGCATCGCTTGGCGCAATGCGGCTGGCGCGCACCGAACCCCGGTTGTACCAGGCCACGAAGTCCACCGCATCGGCGAAGTTGGAGCGACGCGACAGACGATTGCCGGATTCGCGTTGATATTGATCCCAGGTGCTTTCCAACGCCTGCGCGTAGCCTGAGGCATTGGAGGGCCGCGATCCCGGGATGAACCCGAGAATACGTTTGCGCGGCGGTTTCGCGCGAGCGCGAAATCCGGACTCCTGTTCGATGAAGGCCATCGACACCGGCACCGGAATATCCCAGCGCTCCTTGGCCCGCTGCGCGGCGTGAAACCAGGAGCGGCGATCCTCGAACAGACGGCAGATATCGGCGGTGGTGCTGGCAGACGGCGTGGACGCACAGGCGGCAAGCTGCAACAGCAGCAACACCCACGCGGCCAACCGGATACTCAACTGAACCTCTGCTCGAACATCAGCGGCTCACCAGCGCGCGTCAGGTGCCCTTGGGCACGAAGAAGAAGTCTCCCACTTCATGCCCCGCGCTCTTGATTGATTTGAGCTCCGGCGTCTGATCGAAATTGCCCTGCTTCGCCGCATCGCGCACATGCTCCTGCAAACGCGCGAACAGCGCCGGCGTGGAGAGCAACTGATCGTTGCTTTCCAGCACGTCGATGAAGGCGCGGGCAAACACCGAATTGCCGCTGCCGCCCACATCGCGCACCGGCGCATCACCACCGGAAGCCAGCAGCAACCGGCCACGCTTGGGAAGCTTGAATTTCAGGTAATCGAGCGCGGCCTGAGTTTGCGAACTGAACGCGATCAAACCCGGATCAGCCGATAGCAGCCCCGAATAGCACGAATCGGCCACCACCAGCACACGCCGCGCCTTGAAGATGCTCAGATAACTGCTGACCTGATCGTTGCCCACCCAGAACTTCAGACTCGGCGGCGACTCGGCGTTCACCGGCAGCCAATAGCCAATGTCGCCGCTGACGGCTTTCTGCCGCGAACCGTGGCCCGCGTAGTAGATCAGCACATTGTCGTTGTCGGTGAGTATCTTGTTCAGATCATTCAGCGCGCCGAGCATCGCATCATCGCTGGCGTCTTCGATGATCCGCACATTGAAGCCGTATTTGTCCTGCAACAGTTTCGCGGCGCGTTCGGCATCCGAGTGCGGCGTCTGCAAGGGGCTGACGTTCTGGTAATTCTGATTGCCGATCACGATGGCGTAGTAGCGGCCAAAGTTCAGCCCCTTCACGAAGCGCTCATAGGCTTGCGGCGTGACGGGAGCCGAAGTGTCTGGCGTGCGCAGTTCGCGCGTGTTCGACGGCGGCAACTGCGCCAATTGCGCGCGACTGCGCGTGCTGTCGGCGCGCAGGGCTTCGGCCAGTTTCGCCAAGGTCTGCGCCTGCTGCGCCAGCGCCGCATTGGTCTGATCCTGACTGCCGCGCAACTGCGCCTGCAAGCCGTCCACCTGCTTGACCAGCGCATCCACCTGCGCATCCTTCTCGATGACCTGCTGCTCCAATTGTTCGCGCAGCAAGGCCACCTGCTGATCGGCGGTCTGCTGATAGATCAGGCTGTCCTGCGGCAAACCCCAGGCCGTGCGATACAGATTCAACGCCTTGAGCCGGTCGATCTGCACACCCAAGCCCTGCTCATACAGCGTGCCCAGATTGAACTGCGCCCGCGAATAGCCCTGATCGGCGGCCTTCTGATACCAGATCGCCGCCGCTTCATAGTTGGGCACATCACCCAAACCGCGTTCGTAAATCTCACCCACGGTGTTCTGCGCATCCGCATCGCCGGCTTCGGCGGCGGCAAGCCACACGCGCAGCGCGGACTTCGCATCGGCGCGATCATAGGCAACGTATTCACCGCCGCGCACACGGCAATCGGCGGCGGTGGTGCGTGTGGGGCGGCGCTGCGAGACATAGGTCATCGCGCCAAGCTGCCGCACCTGTCCGGGCAACAGACAATCCACAATCTCCAAATCCTCGCGCGTGTTGATGCCTTCGCGCGCGCGCTGAGTTGCATCGGGATTGGCGGCGGGAATGGCCGGCGAACTGGCGATCAGCACGGCCAGCGTTGAAGCCAGCCATCTGCTGCAATGGTTCTTGTCCATGACGATCAGCCCTCCTGAAATTGTTCGATGGCTCGCCGCAGTGGTCGATAGCCAAGATAAAACTCACTACGCTGCTGAAAGGAGCGCAGTTTCGTCAAGGCATCCTGTCGATCCGGCAGGCTCCGGCACCAGCGAATGAAGATATCCGCTGCTTCTTCCAATCCGGCCACCGCATCGGGATTCTTCGGGTGATGCGCATAGGCGGTGGCGAAAGCCTGCGCGGCGTCGTCGGACGCCTCCATGATGCGCTGCTCTTTCACCAGCGCCAGCGCGCTGCGCCCATCGGCCAGCGCGGTGGTCACGATCTGCTGTTCGGCCACCGGCAACGCAGACAGCGGCTGTTGCGGCAAGCCTTGCAGATAACCGCGATACCACAGACCGCTGGCAAGCAACGCCAGTACCGCGACGGCGGCGATCAGCCGCGTCTGCAACGGCGAAAGTTCGGGCAACGCACGCAAGAAAGCCGATGCGTTGGAGAAACGTTTTTCCCGTGTGAGGGCGAGCGCTTTTTCCAGTGCATGCCACTGGCGCAACTTCAAACCCTTGACCGGCGCGGGCTTCAGGTGCTTCTCACGCGCGATCGTTGCCGGTTCGCGCTCGAAGGCGTGACGGCCTGTGAGCAGTTCGTAGGCCACGAGGCCCAGCGCGAACACATCGTC
>JAITMN010000192.1 GCA_031277355.1 Nevskiaceae bacterium
TTCATCGGCCCGAAGGCCGAGACGATTCGCCTGATGGGTGACAAGGTCTCGGCGATCAAGGTGATGAAAAAGGCCGGCGTGCCGTGCGTGCCCGGCTCCGACGGACCGCTGGGCAATGATCCGGACGAAAACCTGCGCATCGCACGCGCCATCGGTTATCCGGTCATCATCAAGGCTTCCGGCGGCGGCGGCGGACGCGGCATGCGCGTGGTACACACCGATGCCGCGCTGATGAATGCGATCAATCTCACGCAGCAGGAAGCGCAGGCCGCCTTCGGCAATCCGCAGGTGTACATGGAGAAATTCCTGGAACGCCCGCGTCACATCGAGTTTCAGGTGATCGCCGACAACCACGGCAATGTGGTGCATCTGGGCGAACGCGATTGCTCGATGCAGCGGCGGCATCAGAAGGTGATCGAAGAAGCGCCGGCACCGGGGTTGTCGGCGGAAGTGCGCGAGAAAATGGGCGCGCGTGTGGTGGAAGCCTGTCGCGCGGTGGGTTATCGCAGCGCCGGTACGCTGGAGTTTTTGTATCAGGACGGCGAGTTCTATTTCATCGAAATGAACACGCGCATTCAGGTGGAACATCCGGTCACCGAATTGATTACCGGCATCGATCTGGTGCGCACGCAGTTGATGATCGCGGCGGGCGAGAAACTGCCGTTCACGCAGCAGGACATCGAATTTCGCGGCCATGCCATCGAATGTCGCATCAATGCCGAAGACCCGCGCACGTTCATGCCCTCGCCGGGGCTGGTCAAGACCTGGCATTCGCCGGGCGGACCCGGCATCCGCGTGGATAGCCATGTGTATTCGGGCTACTCGGTGCCGCCGAACTACGATTCGATGATCGGCAAGCTGATCGCGCACGGACAAACGCGCGCCACGGCCATCGCGCGGATGCGCAATGCGCTGGCGGAGCTGGTGGTTGAAGGCATCAAGACGAACACGGCGCTGCATCAGGAAATCCTCGCGCATGCGACCTTCCAGAGCGGCGGCCTCGACATTCACTACCTGGAGCGTCGGCTGGGTCTGAAGTAACCGCGCCGGGCGAGGAAGGCATAAGGTGTCTGGTTATCTTGCGCTGAGCGTGGAGTTGCAGGGGCGCGATCCGGAAGCGGCGGAGGCGGCCTGCTTTGATGCGGGCGCGCTATCGGTGACGCTCACCGATGCGGTGGACGATGCGATTCTGGAACCTGCGCCGGGCGAAGTGCGGCTGTGGCCGCGCACGGTGTTGCAGGCGATGTTCGCGGCCGATGGCGCTGCGCCGGAGGCGATTCTTGCGCTGGCGCGCTCGCTCGATGTTCCTGCGAGCGCAATTCGCGCCGAGCACGTGCGCGATCGTCGTTGGGAACGCGAATGGCTCAAGGACTTTCACGCGATGCGTTTTGGGCGGCGGTTGTGGGTGGTGCCGCATCACGAGCCTGCGCCGGAAGATGCCGATGCGGTGGTGGTGCGGCTTAATCCGGGGTTGGCGTTTGGCACCGGAACGCATGCGACCACTGCGCTGTGCCTCACCTGGCTCGATGCGCATCTGAAACCCGGCGATACGGTGATCGACTACGGCTGCGGCTCGGGCGTGCTGGCGATTGCGGCGGCGCGTCTGGGCGCATCGCGCGTGGATGCGTTTGACATCGACCCGCAGGCGTTGATTGCCACGCGCGACAACGCGGCGGCCAATGGCGTGCAAGAGCGCGTGTTCGTACACGACACGCCGGCCACGCTGCCGGCGGCATGCGATGTGATGCTCGCGAACATTCTGGCCGGTACGCTCATTGAATTGGCGCAGCCGCTGGCCGCTGCGGTGAAACCGGGCGGGCATCTGGTGCTTTCGGGGATTCTGCGTCAGCAGGCGCATGAGGTGCTGGCGGGGTATCAGTCGCGGTTGCCGCTGCACGTGGGCGGCGAGCGCGAGGGGTGGACGCTGCTCGCGGGCATTGCGCCGGGGTGAACTGATGGGCTCGATGTCCACCACCTGTCAGAACTGCCATCTGCAACTGGCGGTGACGCCGGCGGACCTGCGCGCGGGGCAAGGCTATGTGCGTTGCAGCCGCTGCGAGCGGATATTCAACGCGCTGCTGTGGCTCACTGACGATGCGGATGAACAAGCGCCAGCGGTGATCACGGAGGAGGCTCCGGCTGATGTTCC
Source organism: Nevskiaceae bacterium (assembly GCA_031277355.1). GTDB lineage: Bacteria > Pseudomonadota > Gammaproteobacteria > Steroidobacterales > Steroidobacteraceae > ZC4RG30. Next base: position 2,150 of record JAITMN010000192.1, read on the forward strand.
GGCGGAGGAAGAAACACCGCCGCCGCTGGCGATTGAAGCGCTGAGTCCGTCGGGTGATGGCGAGGTGGAGGCTGCGGACCTCGACATCAAGATCGATCCGGTCGCCGATGAAGACGCGCACATCGACATCAGCGCCGCTGCGGCCGATGTGGCGGCAGACATTCCCGCCGACGACATCGCCACGGGCATCACCGCCGACATCGGCAACGACATCGACACCGCCGCAGCCCAGATCAAGGGCGATCTCAACGACGACTTCACCGCCGATTTCGACGCCGCCGCCGCGCGCCGCGCTGCCCCGCGTCCCCGTGCTCACTGGGGCTGGACGCTGGCTGCCGCTGCGCTCGGCCTTGCGCTGCTCGTGCAACTGGTGCATCACAACCGGCAAAGCCTCATCATGAAAAGCTGGGCCGCCCCGCTGATCGCGCCGATATACGCCGCGTTCGGCCATCCGCTCACGCCAGACTGGAACCTCACCGACTACACCGTGCGTCAACTCGGCGCGCAGGCCCCGCCCTTCTCGCAGGACCTGATCGTCGTGCGCGCCAGCGTGTTGAACAGCGCGCCCTACCCGCAGCCGCCGCCGGTGCTGCGCGTGACGTTGCAAGACCGCTTCGGCAATACGCTCGCCACGCACGACGTTCCACCGCAGGACTACCTGCGCACCGAACCGCCGCCGCGCCTGAGCGCCGATCAGCGCCTCGACGCCGAACTGGTGCTCGATGACCCCGGCAGCAAGGCCGTGGGCTTCGCGCTCGACGCCTGTCTGCCCAGCAGCGCCGGCCGCCTCGTCTGCGCCAGCGTGCCATGAGTGCGTGGCAGATCGGGCGCTGGACCCTTCCGGGCCGCGCGTTGCTGGCTCCGATGGCGGGCGTCACCGACCGGCCATTCCGGATTCTGTGCCGGCGCTTCGGCGCGGCGCTGGCCGCGTCGGAAATGATCACCGCCGATCAGCGTCTTTGGCACACCACCAAATCACGCCAGCGCATGAATCACGAAGGCGAACCCGAACCGCGCGTGGTGCAATTGGCGGGCAACGATCCGGCGCAATTGGCGCAAGCCGCGCGCCTGAATGCAGACCTTGGCGCGCAGATCATCGACATCAACATGGGATGCCCGGCGAAGAAGGTGTACGGCAAGCTGTGCGGTTCGGCGCTGCTCGGCGATGAGTCACTCGTCGCGCGATTGCTCAACGCGGTGGTTGAGGCTTCACCCGTTCCGGTAACGATAAAGATTCGCACTGGCGTTTCACGCGCACGCATCAACGCGGCGCGCATCGCGCACATCGCCACCGAAGCAGGCGTGTCGGCGATTGCGATTCACGGACGCACGCGCGAGGATTTTTTTGAAGGACAAGCCGAGTACGACACGATTGCCGCCGTGCGCGCGACAACAAAAATTCCGGTGATCGCCAATGGCGATATTGACAGCGCAACAAAAGCACGCTCCACGCTTGATTTCACCAATGCAAGTGGAGTAATGCTCGGTCGCGCAGCGCAAGGAAGACCATGGATATTCCGCGATGTCAACGGTTTGCTTGAAAACGGCGAAATTCCTGCAGAACTCTTGCGCACACAGATAAGAGATATCATCCTTACACACCTTGATCTGCTGTACGTCTTCCACGGGGAAACGTCCGGCGTCAGGATTGCCCGCAAGCATCTTCGCTGGTACTGCCAGCAACACACGGTGACGGAAGGATTCCGGTCAGCGCTGTTGGCCGCGGAAACTTCGTCATTGCAGTTTGCACTGGCGCAGGAGTGCTTCGGTCGATGGGCTTCGGTTCGACAATAACAACGGATGTTTGGGAGCAGGCGGATGCGGGGCACAAGAACAAGTCTCACCGGCGCGAGAACAACACGGCGCCATTCCACGATCAACGGACATGACCTGCCGCTGCGCAGTCATGCCGAGCGTGCGCTCACCGATTACTTTGCCGCGCTGAACGGGCATCGTCCGGCGCGGCTGTACGACATGGTGTTGCGCGAGGTGGAGGAACCGCTGTTCCGCACCGTGCTCGACTATGCCGAAGGCAATCAGAGTCAGGCGGCGATCATTCTGGGGATCAACCGGGCCACGCTGCGCAAGAAATTGCGGGAGTTCGGGCTGTCGGCCTAGCGGCCGGCGCACGATGTCTGGCGATGACGACCGGCGCACGAACGATTCGCCGCGCGCTGCTGTCGGTGTCAGACAAGAGCCGGCTGCTGGAACTGGCGCGGGCGCTACAGCAGCGCGGCGTTGAACTGCTCTCCACCGGCGGCACGGCGCGGGCGCTGAGCGAGGCCGGGCTTGCGGTGCGCGAGGTGGCCGACGTCACCGGCTTTCCGGAAATCATGGATGGGCGCGTGAAGACGCTGCATCCGAAGATTCACGGCGGATTGCTGGGGCGGCGCGGTGTGGATGAGGCGGTGATGCAGCGTGAGGGCATCGAGCCGATTGATCTGCTGGTGGTGAATCTGTATCCGTTCGCGCGCACGATTGCCAAACCCGGCGTGACCTACAGTGAAGCCATCGAAAACATCGACGTGGGCGGCCCGGCGATGCTGCGCGGCGCGGCGAAGAATCATGCCGACGTAGCGGTGGTGGTTGATCCTGCTGATTACGATGAACTGCTGACGCAGTTGCAAAGCGGCGACGGGACCACGGACTTTGCGTTTCGCGCGAAGCTTGCGGCCAAGGCGTTTGCGCATACGGCGGCGTATGACGCGCTGGTGTCGAACTATCTCACGCACACGCTGGCCGGAGCCGGGACCGGCGCGGAGCAGCAAGACGATGCCTTTGCGCCGAATCTTGCCATCGCCGCCACGCGCGTTGCGACGCTGCGTTATGGCGAGAATCCGCATCAGCGCGCCGCGTTCTATCGTCTGCCGGATGCGGCGCAAGACAGCATCGCCGCTGCGCGCAGCGTGCAGGGCAAGGAGCTGTCGTTCAACAACATCGCCGATGCGGACACGGCGCTGGAATGTGTGCGTCAGTTCGAGTACGCGGCGTGCGTGATCGTCAAACATGCGAACCCGTGTGGTGTGGCCACTGCGCCGGCGCTGAGCGCGGCGTATGAGCTGGCGTATCGCACTGATCCCACGTCGGCGTTCGGCGGCATCATTGCGTTCAACCGGCCACTGGATGCCGACACTGCGCGGATGATTCTCGAACGGCAATTCGTGGAAGTGCTGATCGCGCCGGAATTGCTGGAAGGCGCGGCGCAAGCGCTCGCTGCCAAGCCCAATGTGCGCGTGCTGCTCACCGGCTCGCTGCAAGGCGCGCGTGAGGGGCAGGAACTGCGCAGCGTCAATGGCGGCCTGCTGCTGCAAGATCGTGACATCGGGCAATTGGACCCGACGCGGCTGCGTTGTGTGACGAAGCGCGAGCCCACGCAAGGCGAGGCGCGTGATCTGGCGTTCGCGTGGCGCGTGGCGAAGTTCGTGAAGTCCAATGCGATTGTGTTTGCGCGCGATGAGGCCACCGTTGGCGTCGGCGCGGGGCAGATGAGCCGCGTGTATTCCAGCCGCATCGGTGCGATCAAGGCGGCCGATGCCGGTCTTGAAGTGCGTGGCGCGGTGATGGCTTCCGATGCGTTCTTTCCGTTTCGCGATGGCATCGACGTGGCGGCCGAACAGGGCGTGGTTGCAGTGATTCAGCCTGGCGGTTCGATGCGCGATGCCGAAGTGATCGAAGCGGCCAATGAGCACGGCATGGCGATGCTGTTCACCGGCATGCGGCATTTCCGGCACTAGCCGCGCAATGGCTGCGCAAATCAAGGTGCTCATCATCGGCGGCGGTGGACGCGAACACGCACTGGCGTGGAAATGCGCGCAGTCGCCGCGCGTGTCGCAGGTGCTGGTCGCGCCGGGCAATGCGGGCACGGCGCGCGAACCCAAGGTGCGCAATGTGTCCATCGGTGCGGAGCAGTTGGAACAGCTTGCCGATTTGGCGCAACGCGAAGATGTGGCGCTGACGATTGTCGGACCTGAAGCGCCGCTGGTGGCCGGTATCGTTGATCTGTTTGCCGCGCGAGGGTTGCGCTGCTTTGGGCCGAGCCAGGCCGCTGCGCAGTTGGAAGGTTCCAAGGCGTTCACGAAGGCGTTTTTGCAGCGTCATCACATTCCCACTGCGGGTTATCGACGTTTCACGCGCGAGGACTTTGATCGGCA
>JAITMN010000089.1 GCA_031277355.1 Nevskiaceae bacterium
GACTGCGCCACCACAGCATCCTTCACGATGCCGGCTTCGATGGCCTCGCCGATCACCGTTTCATAACGCTCCTGGTCGATGGCGGGGTCTGCGCCCAGCGTTTCGATCAGCACATAGGCCCCTGAACCCAGCGGCAGCGGCGGCTTGCGCTTCATCGCCACAGTGCCCAGTTCGTAGAACGCAGGCCACATCACCTCGAAGGCCGACAACTGCGCGCCGAAGCCGGAGCGGGCGCGCTTCAATAGATCGAGCACGGCAGCGTAGTCGTCCACCGCGCAGATGCCGGTGCAGGCGCTGCGCGGCTTCGGGAACAATCGCAGCACCACGCCGGTGACGATGCCCAGCGTGCCTTCTGCGCCGATGAACAATTGACGCAGGTCGTAGCCGGAGTTGTTCTTGATGACCTTGCGCAGCGCGTCGATCACGGTGCCATCGGCCAGCACCGCTTCGATGCCGAGCACCAGATCGCGCGCCATGCCATAACGCAGCACGCGATTGCCGCCGGCGTTGGTCGATACATTGCCGCCAATCTGGCAGGAACCGCGACCACCCAGATCGAGCGGGAAAAACAGCTCATTCTCATCGGCGGTTTTCTGCACCGTTTCCATCACGACACCGGCATCAACGGTGATCGTGCCTGCGGCGATGTCCAGCTCGCGGATCGTGCGCATGCGTTCCATCGAAATCACCACGCAGGGACCCAGCGGCACCGAGCCGCCGGCAAGGCCGGTGCGTCCGCCCTGCGGCTGCACCGCGATGTTGTGATCGTTGCAATAACGCAGCAGCTTCGATACCTGCTCGGTGCTGCGCGGATAAACCAGCGCGATGACACCCACGTCCGTGCGGCCCTGCACGCACAGGTCGTGCGTATGCCGTTCCAAACTGATGGCGTCGGGCGCCAACGCTACATCTTCACCTACCAAAGCCTGCAAGTCCGCCAGCACGTTCTGATCTGTCATGGTTCTCCGCCCAGTCGCCGGTAATACTCCGCAACATTGTCGCGGTAACGACTGGAATCGTCATCTCTATCGACGGCGCGTGCGCCGTTGGCATTGGTGTTGGCCTGATCAGCGCGCAGCGCGGCAAGCTCCAATTGATTCACCAGCGCCGTCATGCGCTGATACTCATCGGCCATCGGATCGCCGCCGGCGCGACGCAGACGGTCGGCCAGTTCGCGCAGCGCCGTGGTATCGGTGTCGGTGAGCGTGCCAGCGCGCAGTTGTTCGCGCAGTTGCGCCAGGCGCTCGCCGCTCAGCCGCACCTGTGGCTGCAATTGGCGATCGTTGGGGGTGATGATCGGAACACCGCGCAGGCGATCATAGCCACCGCCCCACGCGCCGCCGTTGCCGCCGACGCGATCACCACCGATGCGCTCGCCGCCCAGACGTGCGCCGCCGTCGGCGACCAGATCGCCGCCGCGTGCGTCACCGCCGCCGCCACCGCCGCCACCCTGCTGGCCACCTTGCTGCTGGCCGCCCTGTTGTCCGCCCTGCTGCTGACCACCTTGCTGACCACCGGACTGCTGTCCGCCCTGCTGACCGCCGGGCTGCCCCGCCGACCGCTGATCGGAGGATTGCTGCCCCTGCTGACCGCCTTGCTGACCACCCTGTTGGTCGCCCTGCTGACCACCCTGCTCGCCGCCAGCCTGACCGCGACCCTGCTGCGCCGCCTGACGCGCCCGCTCCAGCGTGCGGCGCAATTCGCCCAACTCGGCCAGCAACTCCGACGCCTCAGCGGGCGTGGGCTGACGCGCATTGCCAGACTCGGACGACGCCGTTGCGCGCGCTTCCTCCAACCCCTGCTGCAACGTGCGCAGGCTGTCGGTGATGAGACCATCGCGCGCCGCCGCCTGCACGCCACGGCCGCGCTCGATTTCCGACGCGCTGCGCGACAGACCCGCCGCCGTGCCGTCCTGGTCGAGCTGCGAGGACGCCTCGCCGATGCGCTGACTGGCCCTGGGCGCACGTTCGTTGGCCTGTGCCCGCGCACGCGCCATCTGCCGCTGCAATTCTTCCAGTCCCTGCTGAATCTCGCGCTTCTCCGAAGCCAGCCGCTCGGCCTGCTCGTAGGTCATGCCGCGCCGTGGCGCGGTGTTGGGCTGGTTCGCAAGGCTCGCCGGAGGCTGACTCGGCCCCAACGCCGCGCGCAGATCATCCTCGCTCTGAAGCTGACGGTCGGCCAGTTCTCGCGCGCGGTTCGCGAGCGAGGCGAACTGATCGCCCACGGCCTGCTGCTGCGCACGCTCCAATTGCTCGCGCGCACGGTTCAACTGCTCGCTGGCGCGGCGGGCCTGCTCGGGACCACCCTCCTGCATCTGGCGCATCGCTTCGGCCAGCTGCTGGGCCGCTTCTTCGGTCGCCTGACCCTGCGCCGAGCGCGGCGAGGACTGACCCGACTGCGCCACCTGCTGACCAGATTGCTGCCCCTGTTGACCCTGCTGCCCCGATTGCTGGCCTTGCTGACCGGACTGACCCGACTGCCCCTGCTGACCTTGTTGCCCCTGCTGCCCCTGTTGCCCCGACTGCGACCCGCTCTGATTCTGTCGCTGCGCCAATTGCTCCAACTGCTTGCGCAGTTCTTCGGCCTCGCGCTTCAACTGCTCCTGCTGCCAGCGCTGCGCTTCCACCGCCTGCGGATTGCGCTGCTGCTCGCGCGCCAATTGCTCCTGACGACGCGCCAACTCGCGCAGCCGCCGCGCAGCCTCGCTCTCGGCTTCGCTCTGCTGCTGCGCCGTCATCTGCGGTTCGGTTTCGTACTGGTTCTTCTCCAGATCAAGTTCCAGTTCCGTCATCTCCGCCACGTCGCGGCCGGCCTGACCACCGCCGCCGCCACCGCCGCCGCCGCCCTGCTGCATCGCCACCTGGATGTCGCGGAACGTGGACTCGGCGCGCAGCAGGTGCTGCAACGCGCGCTGCTCGTGCGTAACGGCCTCTTGCAGCGACATGCTGGCGAGTTTGTCGGCCGCCGGCTTCATTTCCTTCGCGGCCTGCTCCAGGCTCTCGACGAAGCTGCGAATGCTCTCGTCCGCGCCGGTGAGCTCTCGGGCGTGCGCGCGCTCGACCAGCGTCGTGGCCTGCTCAGCCAGCGTCTTCTGCACTTCGCTCAACATCTGCGCGTTGTCGGCGCGGCGCTCGACTTCACGCTGATCGCCCGTGTTCTGATCCTGCTTCTTCTGCAAGTTCCAGGTGGCGAGCAACACTTCACGCTGACGCTGCGATATCTGGCCCTGGTCGTCACCGCCGCCACCACCGCCGCCGCCGCCACCACCGCCGCCCTGACCCTGCGCATAGCGCCGGTCGAAGGGCTGCACCTGGATCAGGAACAGGTCGGTCTGCACGCTGGAACTGTGATCCTTCGCCATCGCGTAGTAGCTGACGAGGTCGCCCGGCACCAGCAGCGGCGCTTCGCCGTTCGGACCTTTCTCCTGCATCTCTTCCAGCCGCAGCAACGCAGCGGCCTTGATGTCGGGCGCGCCCGCATCGAGTTTCTCGATGCGCCACTCGCCGCCGTTCACCGAGTAATGAAGCTCCAGTGCTTCGAGACGAAAATCATCCTGCGCAGTGACGTTGACCGGCACTTCCTCGATGTTCGTGGCCTGGTAGTCGCGGCCGGGACGCACGATTTCGACATTGGGTTTTTCGTCGGCCACCACGTCGATCTTGAAATCTTCGGTCAGCGCGACGATTTCACCGCCGAACTGCGTGGCGATGCGATAGTGACCCGGTTCCTTCACCGTCAGCTCGCCGCGCGCAATCGTGCCGGCCTGCGTCAGCTTGCCTTCATCGCCATTGACGACCAGCAGCGGGCCTTCCATCGCCGTGTCGGTAACCACTTCGATGCCCACATTCGTGCCGGCCACGGCGCGGATGTTGCCGCCCACTTCTTCGGTGCGCTGCGGCAGACCGGTCCACTTCGGGTAGTCGTAGGTGAGTTGCAAACTCTCCACGCGCGGCACGTCCACCACTTTGACGCGATGCTCGGTGCTCTTGAGCCGCCCCGCCGAAACATAGTATTGCGCCGGTTCGCGCACCGCGAACAGCGTGAAGCGATAACCGCCCGCGCCATCGGATTCCATCGGCGCGGCTTCCCATTGATCGGTGTCGTCGAAGCGCACGTGTACCTGCACTTCGCCCGCACCGCCGGCCACCGTCGCGGTGATCGGCAAATCCTGATTGCGACGCACCGACACATCGCCGGGCAGCACCGCGATGCCGCCCGCCGCAGCAGCCTGCTGCAACGGCTCCGGCACCTGACCGAACCACAATTGCCGCGCCGAATCGCCCCAGCGACCCGCGCCAAACAGCACCAGACCGGCCAGCGCAACCAGCACCACCGCCGCGCCGCCTGCCGGCAGCGCCCAGCGCTTCGTGGGCATGGCCTGAACCACGGGATGATCGTCGGCGACGCGCCGCGCATC
>JAITMN010000111.1 GCA_031277355.1 Nevskiaceae bacterium
TTTCAACAAGACTCTGCTGATGTCGTCCTACCACTTGTCGGATCAAACCATCCCCGACTATATCCGCGCGCTGGAACAGTGGCAGCCCACCTACATCGATAGCTACCCTTCGGCGATAGGCGAAATTGCGCGTTACATCAACGAACACGCCGTTGCGCATCGCATTGCGCCGGACTTCATCCTCACCTCCTCCGAAACGCTCACCGAAACTCAGCGCGAGGACATCCGCCGAGCGTTCAACAACACCCGCATCATCGACCACTTCGGCTGCTCTGAAATGGCCGTCAGCGCTTACACGCGCGCCGATAATCGCTACCTGATAGAGCCGCTGTACGCGCTGGTGGATTTTGCGCCGCTGGACAACTCTTCGTCAACGTCGTTGCTGTGCACCGGACTGCTGAACATGGCGATGCCGTTGCTGCGCTACCAGATCGGCGATACCGTGGAGGATGGCCGCGCAGGGCTGGGGCCGGCGTATGCGGATCGCACCTTCGCCGCCGTGGCCGGTCGCGAGGATGATCTGATCATCACGCCGGATGGCCGCCGTATTGGCCGGCTCGACCCGGCTTTCAAAGGGCTCGATGGCATCAGCCGCGCACAGATCATCCAGCACTCGCCGGAGGAACTGCAAGTGCTGGTGGTGCCTGCCACGGGCGCGGACCGCGCTGCCGTCGCGCACAAGCTGGAGAGCAATTTGCAAGCCCGCACCGATCCGCGCATGCACATTCGCATCGACTTCGTTGACGACATTCCGCTGACCAAATCCGGCAAGTTCAAGTCGGTGATCTCGAAAATCGGCAGGAACGGCTAACGCCACGCCACGGCCTTCCGGCGCGGCTCTGACGCTCGATTTCCAATTTGGCTCCCGGCAGCCATACAATCCATCGGCGACGGGAGACGACACGATGAACGCCAACCCTCAAACGCTCGATGCCGAAGCAAGATGCTGTCGGTTAATTGGTCGCCTCAAGCGCGAATCGACCTCGCCTGAATTCAAGCCTGCATAGCGCGCAATGCGCAAAGAGCCGCGACGGGTGTACGCCAGTCCCTCTTGGCTGTCGCTGACCTGCTTCCCTGCACACCCCATGCGTTCAAAAATGGCTGGGTAAAGGGCACGCGAGAACGGTTCATAGGCAGTTATTTCCTCGTTTACGAGGTAACGGCGGCGGCGATCAACATTATCCGTGTGAAGCACGTCCGCCAGCGGTATCCCTGACGGCTAACCCAAGGGCACATCGCGCGGCGCGAGTACGGGCGCGTGGGTATTTACTTACTCACGCTCCCGGCTCGCTCAATGTCGTTGCTCGCGCCGAAAATTGACGCACTGAAATGGCTACCGGCAGAACTCCTTGGTTAGCCGGTTAAATTTTGCTGCCGCGCGCACCAAGCAATTCGTACTTCTGGGCAAGGCGACGTCCGATCTCGGCAAACGAGTAGGTGTCGGCGATCAACCGACGGGCGTTCTCCGAAAGCGAGTGGCGCAGCGCCGCGTCACCGAACAGGCGACGTATCGCCTTGAGAAATTCTTCGGGAGTATCGGCGGCAAGCCAATGCTTCTCGGGTACCGCATCGATACCCTCCACCGCGATCGGATTGGCGACCAGCGGTTTTCCCATCGCCAGCGCGTCGAGGACCTTCAGCTTTGTGCCTCCGCCGTCGAAAATCGGACAAACATACACGCTTGCGCGGTCCATATAAGGGCGCACGTCATCCACGAATCCGGTTACCCGCACGCGCGCATCCGACTTCGCCAGCTCACGCAACCAGTTCGGCGGACTCTTGCCGATAATCGTCAGTACCGCATCCGGAAACTCCGCGCGCACGAGCGGCCACACCCGCTGCGTGAGGAACTCCACTGCGCTGAGGTTTGGATACCAAGTAAGGCCGCCGGCAAAGATCATAGAGTGCGGCTCTTCCACCGCGTCCAGCGCGGGGCGGAAGTATTCGAGGTCAACGCCGTTCGGTACGACCTCAACGCTCACGTTGCCAGCGATCTGGTGCAGCCGTTCTGCATCAAGCGCAGAACACGTCAGATGCAGGTCGAAATCGGCGGCGTGACGGCTCTCGTACCGACGCAGCCGCCTGGCTTCCGTTGTGTAGTAGTGGCGTTGCAGAGGCTTCGGTTCGAGCTCTGCGCGTCGCTCCATCATCATCGATTCTATGTTGTGATGGTTCAACACACAGGGCCGGTTGCCGGCCAGATCGCGGTATTGCGCCAAGCTGATCGTATCGAAGTGAAGCAAGTCGGGAGAGTGATCCGAGACTGCCTTGGCGACGGCGGCGCGATACTCGCGGCTGCGCAGCCACTCGATCGTATAGGCACGGCCGGTTACATAAGATGTAGCCGCGAGCAGTTCACGACCGAACGTGCGCGAATTGCTCGGGATGTCGATGATATCAAGAACATCAACGAACTCGCTCAGGGCGGCGACCGCTTGCTGCACGTCTGCGCGGGTCGGCAACAGCGCGCGTTGATTGAAACACAGCAGCTTCACGTCGTGGCCGTGCGCCAGGTTGTGCATCAGATTATACGAGCGCTGAAGCGTGCCGCCCTTCGGCGGATACGGCACCAAGTGAGACAGCCACAGTACGCGCATGTGTTTGAAGTCCCTTGCAACAGTCAGCGCGCCCGGCACAGCGTCTTGCGCAGCGGAAAGCAGAGTAGCACCACCACACCATGCCAGCAATCTGATGGCGCGAGCCTGAAGCCATGCAGAACTTCACGCTAGATTGTCGCGCGCCCCGACTTGACCGGCCTCCAGGGATCGATCAGCGTCACGCCAGTTGCCTCAAAATGTTTTGTTTTTCTCGTCACTACAGCAGCTCCGTGAACCAGAGCCGTTGCGACAAGCAGTGCGTCTCTGTAGTCGTTTGGGCTTGACCACGGAAGTGTCGCCGCGCGTAGCACGACAGCTTGGCTCACAACGAGAATTCGACCGGCGAATGCGGGCAAAACGTGATTTTCCAGCCACACCGACAACAGGGCGGCTTGAAATTGGTCGTTGCGCTTTTCCAAAAGATGGATGCCCCGCCGAATCTCCAACAGGGACACCACGCTGATAAACAGAGACGCCGTGTCTTGGCCGTGCGCCCACGCATGAACCGGCTCGTTCCTCTGATCCGCGACTTTGCGCAAAGCAGACAACACATTGGTGTCCAGCAGATACATCACTCTTCCAGTTTCCGAACGCCCATCTTGATCGGCTTGATGTCGTAATCGGAGTCCGCAGCTTCCGGCTGGACGAGAAGATCAACGATGCTCTTGCCTGTACCGGACAGGCGTCGGTAGTCATCAATGCTCAGCAACACAAACGCCGGTTGACCTCGATCCGTGATGAATACTGGGCCGCTATCCGCAGCGAGCCGCTTGGCGGCGCTGACGTTGTGTACGAACTCGCGGCTGGGGATGGTTGAATGCTCCATGACGACTGTGCTCTCCGTTCAACGGATTTAATGTTAGTAACATTAAAACATTTCAGCAATTCCTCCAGAGTAGTGTGTTTCACCTGCAGGATTTCAACATTGGGTGCCTTGATTGACATGGCACTGGACTATGCACTTTTTATAGTGCATAGTTAGTCATGGGTTTAAAGAAGTCACCGTCGCCGCAGAAGGCCCAGCGCATTGAGTTGGTGTTTTATCGGACGGGCGCGGGCAACATGCCGGTGCGCGATTGGCTGTTGAGCCTGTCCGTCGATGATCGACGGCTCATCGGGCAGGATTTGCAACGGGTTCAATTTCGCTGGCCCGTAGGTATGCCACTGGTGCGGCCACTCGGAAAAGGACTGCACGAAGTACGAACGCCGTTACCCGATGGCACCATCGCCCGCGTGTTGTTCTGCTTCCACCAGAACGAACTTTATGCGCTGCATGGGTTTATCAAGAAGTCGCAGAAGATACCTGCCGCAGATTTGGAATTGGCCCGAAAACGCCAAAAGGAGGTTGAAAATGGCTGATATTGGAAACAAGCATCGAGGTCAAACGCTGGATGGCTTTCTTGAAGAAGAAGGCACTCTTGCCGAGTTTCAGGCAAAGGCCATCAAGGAAGTCATTGCTTGGCAACTTGCTCAAGCGATGCAGGAACAAAACTTGAGCAAGAAACGCCTGGCCGCGCTCATGCACACAAGCCGAACACAAGTGGATCGCGTGCTTGATCCCGATGATGGCAATGTCACCATCGAAACCCTGCAACGTGCGGCGGCCATCGTGGGGCGGCGGGTTGAACTCGCGCTGGTCTAGTTTGGCATGGAGACCGCACATGGAGACTGTTACCCTCTCGACGAAAGGCCAGTTGATCATTCCAAACAGTATCCGCAACGCATTGCGGCGCAAAGCAGGCAAATTGGGATTACCCGTCGAAGCTGTCATGTAGGGGCATCTGCATCATTCTTCGCCTCAACCACAGAACTCAGCGCCATCTGGCGAAAGCCCGCGCTGCTGGCGCACAGTTCATCAAATGTGCCAATGGCGGAAATTGAGCCTTTCTCCATGAACACAATCTGATCGGCGCTTTTGATCGTGGAAAGCCGATGCGCAATCATGATGATGGTCTTGCGCCCTTTCAGATGCGTGATGGTCCTGACAATCTCCTGTTCCGTGAGGTTGTCGAGCGCACTGGTTGCCTCATCCATCACCAGCACTTCGGCGTCGTGATACAAGGCCCTGGCGATGCCAACCCGTTGTCGCTGCCCGCCGCTGAGCCGCATGCCACGTTCGCCCACACCGAAATTGATGCCCTCCGGCAGATCCGCCACCAGCGCATCCAGATTCGCGAGCCTCAGCGCTTTTTCCACACTTGGCTTGTCTGGCTCGTTCTCCGCTGTGCCGAAGGCGACATTGGCGGCAATCGAATCATCCACCAGAAAGATGTTCTGCGGCACATAGCCCAGGTGGCGCTGCCACGCACGCACATTGCTGCTGTCAATAACGGTGCTGCCCGTGACCAGCGTTCCCGATGAGGGCGTCAGAAAGCCCAGCAGGATATCGGCCAGCGTGCTCTTGCCTGCGCCGGACGAGCCCGCAAAGGCCACCAGCGTATTGAGCTTGATGGTCAGGTTGACGTTACGCAACGCAGGCGCAGGCGCATCCGG
>JAITMN010000146.1 GCA_031277355.1 Nevskiaceae bacterium
CCTTCGCAGCGCTTCGCAGTGCGCTGCCGTAGGGTACCCCTTGTGCTGGCATAACTGATATCCGGGATAGGCCGCATCCAGCGAAGGCATCAACGCATCGCGTGCGCACTTGGCCAGAATGGACGCCGCGCTGATCGCGGGCACCTTCGCGTCACCACCCACCACAGCTTCGCAGCGCGCAACGCGGTCGGCCAGATACGGCAGACGATTGCCATCGACCAGCACCCGTTCTGGCGCGTGGCTCAACTGACACACTGCGCGGCGCATCGCCAGCAGTGTTGCGCCGAGAATGTTCAGCGCGTCGATTTCTTCCGCATCGGCCCAGGCCACGGCCCAGCACAGCGAGCGCTCGCGGATCATCGCCGCCAAACGCTCGCGCGCACGCGCGGTCAATTGCTTGGAGTCGCGCAGCCCTTCGATGGGCGCGGCGGGATTCAGGATCACCGCTGCGGCGAACACGGGGCCGACCAAGGGACCGCGTCCGGCTTCATCGACGCCTGCGATCAGTACGTCATCCATCGCACCATCCATCGCGCCACTCATCGCCCCTCAGCACTCGCACCGCTGCGCGCCGCCACCAACGACAACACCGCCTGCGCCGCACGCTCCGCCGCATTGCGCCGCAACTGCAGATGAATACCCTCAAACCGCTCCTTCAACATCTGCTGCCAGGCCCTATCACTCAGCGCCTTGCTCAACGCGGCCGACAACGCCTGCGGCGTCACCGCCTCCTGCAACAACTCCGGCACAGCCGCCTCGCCCGCCAACAGATTCGGCTGCGACACATACGGCACCTTCAGCAGCCCCAGACTTCGCGCCAGAAACGCCGTCATCGGCGCAACACGATACGCCACCACCATCGGGCAGCGATACAGCAACGCCTCCAGCGTGGCAGTGCCCGAAGCCACCAGCCCCACATCGGCAGCCGACAACGCAACGCCCGACTGTCCATCGAGCAACGTCACCTCTGCGCCGGCCTGCGCCACCTGCTGCGCAAAAATGCCACGCACATGCGCATTGGCCATCGGCGCTACGAATCGCGGCGCGGGCTGATGCGTGCGCGCCAACTCACGCGCGGCAGCGGCAAAGTCTGCGCCCAGTCTTCGCACTTCGCCCTCGCGACTGCCCGGCAACAATGCAACAAGAGGCGCATCGTCCGTGATCGCCAGCGCAGCGCGGGCCGCAGCGCGATCAGCCACCAGCGGCACTTGATCGGCCAGCGGATGCCCCACGAATTCAGCGCGCACCTCATGCTCGGCATAGAAGGCCGTCTCGAACGGCAGCAGACACAGCACTTCATCCACCGACGCCGCAATCTTGCGCACCCGCCCCTGCCGCCACGCCCACACCTGCGGACTGACGTACTGCACCGTTGGCAGGCCGCGCGCACGCAGCTTGCGCGCAAGACCCAGATTGAACGCCGGCGCATCGATGCCGATGAACGCACTGAACCCACCTGCCGAAAAACTGCGCAGCAAACGCGAACGCAGCCGCATCAATCGCGGCAGATGACGCAGCGGCTCAACGAACCCCATCACCGCCAGTTCTTCGCTCGAAGCCAGCGCCTGGCATCCTGCCGCCTTCATTCGCGGCCCCGCCACACCAATGAACTGCGCCTGCGGCGCACGCTCCCGCAGCGCCTGAATCAGTGAAGCGCCCAGCAGATCGCCCGAGGCTTCGCCCGCGACCAGCCCGAAGCGCAGCGCGCTTCCCATCGCGCCTCAGCGCACCAGACTGCGCGTGGAACGGCCGATGAACTCGACGAAGGGCTTGAGCACCTCATGTTCGCCCGCCATTTGCGTGAGCTTCTCCACCGCCACATCGAGTTTCAGATCACTGCGATACAGCACGCGATAAGCATTGCGTATCGCGCGAATCTGCACTTCGCTGAAACCCCGGCGCTTCAATCCCTCGCTGTTCACCGCACGCGGCTCGGCCGGCTGACCGGTGGCCAGCACATACGGCGGCACATCGCGCGTAACGGCGGTGTTGTTGCCGATGAACGCATGCGCGCCGATCTTCGAGAACTGATGCGCGCCGGAGTAGCCGCTCATGATCACCCAATCGCCCAACTCCACATGCCCGCCCAGCATCACCACATTCGACAGCACGATGTTGTCGCCCAGAATGCAGTCGTGCGCCACATGCGAATAGGCCAGCAGCAGATTGTCGCTGCCGATGCGCGTCACGCCATGCCCGGTCACCGTGCCGCGATTGACGGTAACGTATTCGCGAAACACATTGCGATCACCGATGGTCAGCCGCGTGGGTTCACCCTTGTATTTCTTGTCTTGCGGCGCATCGCCAATCGAGGCGAACTGAAACACCTGATTGTTCGCGCCCAGCGTAGTGGGCCCGTTGACGATGGCATGTGGGGCGATCACGCAACCGGGGCCCACCACCACATCCGGGCCGATCACCGCGAACGCGCCGACCTGCACATCGTCGGCCAACTGCGCCTGCGGCGACACCGCCGCACGCGGATCGATACGAGACATTCTTGCGCGCTCCCCTTTTCAGCCCGCGTCCGGCGGCAGCGGCGAAGCGTTGTCCGCATCGGGGAACAGCATCAGCGTGGCGCTGGCCGCTTCGACCTCGCCCACCTTCGCCACGGCTCCGAGCTTCCAGATGCCCTTCATGTTGCGCTCCACCGTGGCGGTCATCGTCAGCACGTCGCCAGGCTCCACCGGGCGGCGAAAACGGCAGTTGTCGATGCCGGCAAAATAAAAGCGCGTGTTCTTGTTCGGCACCTTGCGGATCGTCGCGAACACCAGCACGCCGGCGGTCTGCGCAAGCGCTTCGAGAATCAGCACGCCGGGCATCACCGGACGCTCGGGAAAATGCCCGGTGAAATGCGGCTCGTTGAACGTGACGTTCTTGATCGCGGTGATCGACTCGCCGGACTTGAAATCAAGCACGCGGTCCACCAGCAGGAAGGGATAGCGATGCGGCAGGTAGTTCAGCAACTGGAAGATATCCAGAAAGGGTTTGTTCTCAGTCGTCATCGTGTTGTCCTGTGGCCTGTTCCGAGGTGATTCCTGATGCCGTCTCGATGCGCCGGACGCGCTCGCCCAGCACATCGAGCCGCTTGATACGCCCAACAATACGCCGCCCCACGCGCACCGGCTCCACCGGCAACACGCTGGAATACATGCCCGGCTCATGCAGCGAATTCGTGACCATACCAAAGCCGGAGATGATAATGTCGTCTCCAATTTCGATCTGGCCGCCGATACCCGTGCCGCCGCCGATCATGCAGCGACGGCCAATGCGCGTGCTGCCGGCAATGCCGGTGCAGGCGGCAATGGCGGTATGCGCGCCGATCTGCACGTTATGGCCGATCTGAATCTGGTTGTCGAGGCGCACGCCGTCGGATATCACGGTGTTGTCGAGCGCGCCGCGATCTATCGTGGTGTTGGCGCCGATCTCCACGTCGTCACCGATATGCACCGAACCCAACTGCGGCACCTTCAGCCAGCCTTCGCCATCGCGTGCATTGCCGAAGCCATCCGAACCGATCACCGCGCCCGGATGAACCACGCAGCGCTGCCCGATCCGCGCCGCGCCGATCACGGTGACTCGCGCAAGCAACTGCGTGTCGGCGCCGATCTCCACGCCATCGCCCACCAGCGCATACGCCCCCACCCGACAGCGCGCACCGATGCGCGCACGCGCGCCAATCAGCGCGAAGGGGCCGATTTCGGCTGTGGGGTCCACCTGCGCATCGGTAGCCACCTGCGCCGAGGGATGCACACCGGGACGCAGCGGCGCAGGCGGATGCAACAGCGCGGCAATGCGGGCAAAGGTGGCGTGGGGATTGCGATGCATCAGCACCGCCGTGGGGCAGGAAGCGGCAAGCCGGGCATCGGCCACCACCGCAGACAGCCGCGTGGCGGCCAAAGCCTCCAGATAACCCTTGCTGGCTACGAAACCCAACTGGCCGGGACCGCCGGCCAGCGTTGCAACCGACTCGATGCGCGTGTCGGGGTCGCCGCGCAACTGGCAGCCGAAGGCAACCGCCAGTTCGCCCAATGTCGCGGACACCGTGGCGTCCTTAACCCCGAAAGCCGCGCCGGATCAGGTCACTTGGCGGCCGGAGCCGCCGCCGCACCGCCACGTTTGGCTTGCAGCGCGGTGAGCACCGCCGGCGTGATGTCGATGGTGGCGGTGGCGTAGAGCACGCCGTCGGCCAGCACCAGATCAAAACCCTGCGCCTTGGCGTAGGTCTGCACTTCCTCGAACAGCACGCGCTGCAGGCGCGTGAGCTCTTCGTTGCGGCGCGCGTTGAAGTCGTCTTGCACTTCGGCCTGCTTGCGCTCGAGGTCGCGTGCGCCATCGCGCAGTTCTTTCTCGGCGGCCGAGCGCTGCGACTCGGTCATCGTCGCGGCGTCTTTCTGTAATTTTTCCTGGCGCGTCTTCAGCGCAGCGGCCTGCGTCTGGAGGTCTCTTTCCTTGGGGGCAAACTCGCTGGTGATGGCGTCTTGCATCGTCTTGGCCTGCGGGGCCTGCTGCGCCAGCAGCGCAACATTGACGACGCCGATCTTCAGTTCAGCGCCCTGTGCGGCCGACACGAAGCCCGCCGCGACCAGAACCGTGGAAAGGAGAAATTTGAGGCTGCGATTCACGATAGGGTCCCTCGAAAATACTCGTCAGAATGCCTGACCAACAGAAAATTGAAACTGCTCTCTCTCGTCGGGGAAGATCACATTGGAGCCCGGCTGCGGATTGAGCGGTATCGCATAACTGAAACGGAACAGGCCCATGGGCGCCAGCCACTCCACTGCCAAGCCCGCCGATCTTCGTAGGCTATCAGTTTTGAAGCGGTAGGTCACGGGCGTGAGGCCGTCGAGGCCGTTGAACCTGATCTTGTCATTGGTCTGGAACACGTTGCCAATGTCGTAGAACAGGCTCACACGGGCGCTGGTCTGCCACTTTTGCGGCATCGGCAGCACGATTTCGGCGCTGGCGGTGGTGAGCAGGTTGCCGCCGTAGGGGTTGCCGTAGTTGTCCTTCGGGCCCAGGCGGCTCTCGCGGTAGCCGCGCACGGTGTCGGGGCCGCCGGCATAGAACTGGCGGTACGGCGGCAGGCCGGTGGTGCCGCCCATCGAATCGCCGTAGGAGGCGCGCATGCGGATCAGCCCGGTGAAGCGCCGCCAAATCGGGATGTAGCGCGCGAACTGGTAGTCGAGCACGTAGTACTCGACATTGCTGCCCGGCACCGTCGTGGAGAAAGACAGCGACTGCCGCTGCCCCCGGTCGGGGAACAGGCCACGGTTCAGGCTCGTCATGTACCAGCCGCCGGTGAGTTCGAAGGAGGTGAACTTGCTGCCGAAGAATTCGAAGATGTTGCCGAAGTTATCCACCGCACTGCGGCTGTAGACGTTGCCGTTCTGCTGCACCCAGTTCTGCGCCTGCAACGCGCTGCCGGAAGACGTGGTGAGCAGTTCCGAGCGCGTGACGTTCAGACCCAGACGCAGCACCTGAAACTCGGTGATCGGGTAGCCATATTCCAAGGCCGCCGACATCGACTTGGAGGAAAAATCCGATGAGGCCGACACGAACTGCGTGACGTCGGAGTAGCGCAGACTGAAAGTGCGCGACAGATTGTTGATCGTGGTGTAGGGATTGGTGTGAGAGAAGCCGTACACCTTGCTGTAGGCGCCGCCGTTCACGTTCAGCGCAATGCGCTCGCCCGTGCCCATGAAGTTGCTGTCGGCGTAGTCGGCGTTCAGCATGAACCCGTAAGCCTCGGAGTAGCCGATGCCGCCCGACAGACTCGCGCTGGGGCCTTCCTTGATGGTGAACACCACATCGACCAGATCGTCCGAGCCCTCGACCTTTTCCTTCTCGAACTCCACGCTCTCGATGAACGGCAACTGCTGGATGCGCTGCTGGGAGCGCTCCAACGCAAGGTTCGACACCCACGCGCCTTCAAGCTGACGCAGTTCCCTGCGCAGCACTTCGTCGTTGGTGCGCGTGACGCCGGAGAAACGGAAATGGCGAACGTACACGCGCTTGCCCGGCTCGACCAGGAAGGTCATGCCCACAGTCTTGTTGTCTTCATCGAGCTTGGGCACCGGCTCGACTTCGGCAAAGGCATAGCCATCTTCGCCCAAACGGTTCTGGATCAGTTCCTGCGTGGCCGAAATCAATTGCTGCGAATAGATTTGCCCCGGCCGCACCAGCAACAGGCGATTCAACTGCTCGACGGGAATGATGGTGTTGCCGGCGATCTTCGAGTCGGAAATCCTGTAGACATCGCCTTCCTGCACGCTCACCGTGATGAACATGTCGTCCTTCTCGGGAGCGATCGTTACCTGTGCGGATTCAATCTGAAAGTTCGCGTAACCGCGATCCTGGTAGAAGCTGCGAATCTTCTCCAAGTCGCCCTGCAAGGATTCGCGCGAATAGCGATCGTTCTGTTTGTACCAGGAATTCCACTGCGGGGTTTTCAGCTCCAGCGTTTCGAGGATGTCTTTTTCCTTGAACTGCGTATTGCCGACAACGGAAATCTGGCGGATGCGCGCGCGCGTGCCTTCTTTGATGTCGATCTTCACGCGCACGCGGTTGTCGGGCTGCTCTTCGGCCGTGGCGTCGATCTGCACGCCGTAGCGTCCGCGGCTGTAGTACTGATCGGTGAGCGAGCCGGTGATCTCGGACATCAGCGAGCGATCGTAGGTCTTGCCGGCGGCCATGCCCGCCTGACGCAGCGACTTGGTCAGATCCTCGGTCTTGATTTCCTTGTTGCCCTTGATTTCAAAGCTCTCGATGGTCGGGCGTTCTTTCACGACGATCAGCAGCGTTGCGTCGTCGCGGCGCAGTTCCACATCCTGGAAAAAGCCGGTTTGATACAGCGAACGCAGCGCCTCACGCATGCGCTGCACGGTGAGATCATCGCCGATGTTCACCGGCAGGTAGTTGTACACCGTGCCTTCGGACACGCGCTGCAAGCCTTGCACGCGAATGTCGCCGACGGTGAAGCGTTCGAAGGTGGATTCGATCTGCTGCGCGATCACGGCAGGTGCAGCCAGCAGGGCCACGATGGCCGGTATGGGTCTGAGGTTCATGGAATCAGCCGAACTGCCGGACGATGT
>JAITMN010000180.1 GCA_031277355.1 Nevskiaceae bacterium
TCGATGCGCACCAGCGCAACGTCTTTCTGCTCCGCCGCGCGCCGCGCCTTCAGCAGATCGAAATACACCTTGCCGCTGCAGAACACCACGCGACGCACCCGCGCCGCGTCGATGGTGTCTTGTTCGTCGATCACGCTGGCGAAACTGCCATCGGTGAGCGCTTCCAGCGGCGACACCGACAGCTCATGCCGCAACAAACTCTTGGGCGTGAACACGATCAGCGGCTTGCGCAGACTGCGCAGCATCTGACGGCGCAGCATGTGGAACATCTGCGCCGGCGTGGACGGCACCACCACCTGCATGTTGTTCTCCGCGCACAATTGCAGGAAGCGTTCCAGACGCGCGGAGGAATGTTCCGGTCCCTGCCCTTCGTAGCCATGCGGCAAAAACAGCGCCAGTCCGCACAGCCGGCCCCACTTGGCTTCGCCGGAACTGATGAACTGATCGATCACCACCTGCGCGCCATTCACGAAATCGCCGAACTGTCCTTCCCAGATCACGAGCGCCGAAGGATCGGTGGTCGAGAAACCATATTCAAAACCCAGCACCGCTTCTTCCGACAGCACCGAGTCGGTGACATTGAACGAAGGCTGATTCGGATTGACGTGCTGCAACGGCACATAGCTTGCGCCGGTGTCCTGCTCATGCACCACGGCATGACGATGGAAGAAAGTGCCACGGCCGCTGTCTTGTCCGGTGATGCGAATCGGGCAGCCCTGATCCAGCAGCGATGCGTAGGCCAGCGTTTCGGCGCAGCCCCAATCCAGCGGCATTTCGCCGGCCAGCATCTTGCGACGATTGGCGTACACGGCCTCCACGCGCGCATGCACCTTGAAGCCATCGGGTATCGTCGTGATGCGTGCGCCCAAACGCTGCAAGCGTGCCGGTTCCACCGCTGTGGTGGCAGGCTCGGACCAGTCGTTGGCCAGAAAGCGTGACCAGTCCACCGTGTACTTGTTGCCGATCATCCCGAGCGCCGCAGGCACCTGCGACTGCCCGGCATCCAGCCCCGCGCGATACTGCTCCAGCATCGCGTTGGCGTCGGTCGCGCCGATCACGCCCTGCTCGGCCAGCAGATCGGCGTAAATCTTGCGCGTGGTCGGATGCTGGCGAATCTTGGCGTACATCACCGGTTGCGTGGCGGCCGGTTCATCGGCCTCGTTGTGACCCAGGCGGCGATAGCACACCAGATCGATGACCACGTCCTTGTGGAACTGCATGCGATAGGCCAACGCCTGTCGCGTGACGAACACCACCGCTTCGGGATCATCGCCGTTCACGTGATAGATCGGCGCTTCGAGCATCTTTGCCACGTCGCTGCAATACATCGTGGAGCGCGCATCTTCCGGCTGGCTCGTGGTGAAACCCACCTGATTGTTGATGATGATGTGAACGGTGCCGCCGGTGTAGAAGGCCCGCGCCTGCGACAATTGCAGCGTTTCCATCACCACGCCCTGACCGGCAAAGGCCGCATCGCCGTGAACCAGCACCGGCAACACTTTCTTGCCGATGTGATCGCCGCGACGCTCCTGCCGCGCGCGCACCGACCCTTCGACCACCGGATTGACGATTTCCAGATGCGAGGGATTGAACGCCAGCGCCACATGCACATTGCCGCCGGCAGTGCGCAAATCGGCGGAGAAACCCTTGTGGTATTTCACATCGCCGGAGCCTTTCAGCGCCGATGGCTCATATCGCCCTTCAAACTCGGAGAACAACTGCGAGGGGGCCTTGCCCAGCACGTTCACCAGCACATTCAACCGGCCGCGATGAGCCATGCCGATGATCACTTCCTCGATGCCCGCCTCGCCGCCGCGCTGAACCAGATCATCCAGCGAGGGAATCAGCGAATCGCCGCCTTCCAGAGAAAAGCGCTTCTGCCCCACATAGCGGGTGTGCAGATAGCGCTCCAGACCTTCGGCTGCGGTGAGCTGGCGCAGGATATTGACCCGCGCTTCGGGTTCCAGCTTCTGCAACAGGCGACCGCGCACGAACTGTTCCTGTAGCCACAGGCGTTCGTCGGCGCTGGACACCTGCGCGAACTCCGCGCCCACCGGACCTGCAAAGGTGCGTTCCAGCGCATCGACAATATCGCGCAACTTCGCCCGGCGCGGCAGCGCCTCGATGCGGGTGCCGGTGTAGAACTCGTTGTCCAGGTCCTGCGACAGGCCCATGTATTCCAGATTCAGCACATCCGGCTTGGGACGCTGTTGCAGGCCCAGCGGATCGAGCTTGGCGATCAGGTGCCCGCGATTGACGAAAATCTGGATGTAGCGCGCGACGGCGGCCTGCTTTTCGTTCTGGGGCAGCCCCTCCGCAGGCGGCAGCGCAACGCGCGGCTGGCGGGCGCGCTGTTCCAGTTCGCGCACCACCGGGCCATGCGGCGTGTCGGTGCGGGCGGCGGCAAAGCCGGCGAAATAGCGACGCCAATCCTCTGGTACGTCTTCCCCGGCGAGATACCTTTCGTACAGGTCCTCGATCCAAGTGGCATTGCTGCCGGAGAGCGATGAGGTGGCAGTGTTGCGGGGAAGTTCCCCGCCGGGTCCGTTCGAACCGGGGCTCGGATTCATGGAGATAGGAAAGTTGGTGAGGGGGCCATTCTAACGAAAGCCGGCCATATTTCACATTTTGTTCATTACCTCATGCACGGGGCGCAAAGCAGCCCAAGGCCCCCTTGATGCTAAACTGCGCGGCTACCCCCAGCCTGCCCCTTGGACTGAATGACCACCGCCACACCCGCCCGGCACATGACGCACCTGCAACGCCTCGAAGCTGAGGCCATCCACATCATGCGGGAGGTGGTGGCCGAGTGCGAAAAGCCGGTGATGCTGTACTCCATCGGCAAAGACAGCTCCGTGATGCTGCATCTGGCGATGAAGGCGTTTTACCCGGCCAAGCCGCCCTTCCCGTTCATGCACGTGGATACCACCTGGAAATTCCGCGACATGATCTCCTTTCGGAACGAAACCGTGAAGCGGCTGGGGCTGGAATTGATCGTCCACACGAACCCGGAAGGGCTTGCCGCCGGCATCGGCCCGTTCACGCATGGCTCGGCGATCCACACCGACGTAATGAAGACGCAGGCGCTGAAGCAGGCGCTCGACCTGCACGGCTTCGACGCGGCCTTCGGCGGCGCGCGGCGCGATGAAGAAAAATCCCGCGCCAAGGAGCGCATCTTTTCGTTCCGCTCCGCGCAGCATCGCTGGGACCCGAAGCGTCAGCGCCCGGAACTCTGGCGTCTGTACAACGCGCGCAAACACAAGGGCGAAAGCCTGCGCGTGTTTCCGCTGTCGAACTGGACTGAACTGGACATCTGGCAATACATCTACCAGCAGCAAATCCCCATTGTGCCGCTGTACTTCGCCGCGCCCCGCCCGGTGGTGCGTCGCGACGGCGCGCTGATCATGGTGGACGATGAACGCATGCCGCTTGCGCCCGGCGAAAAACCCGAGATGCTGAACGTGCGCTTTCGCACGCTGGGCTGCTACCCGCTCACCGGCGCGGTGGAAAGCAACGCCACGACGCTGCCGGAAGTGATTCAGGAAATGCTGCTGACCACCAGTTCCGAACGCCAGGGCCGCGTAATCGACCACGATTCGGCCGCTTCGATGGAGAAGAAAAAGCAAGAGGGGTATTTCTGATGGCCCACGTCATCGACCTCTCGAATCAGGACATCCTGGGCTACCTGAAGGCGCACGAGCACAAAGACCTGCTGCGCTTCATCACCTGCGGCAGCGTGGATGATGGCAAGAGCACGCTGATCGGGCGCTTGCTCTATGAATCCAAGCTGGTCTACGAAGATCAACTGGCGGCGCTGGAAGCCGACTCGAAGAAAATGGGCACGCAGGGCGATAACCTTGATTTCGCGCTGCTGGTGGATGGTTTGGCCGCCGAACGCGAACAGGGCATCACGATCGACGTGGCCTATCGCTTCTTCTCCACCGCCGCGCGCAAGTTCATCGTCGCCGACACGCCGGGGCATGAGCAGTACACGCGCAACATGGTCACGGGTGCGTCCACGGCTGATCTTGCGGTGATCCTGATCGACGCGCGCAAGGGCGTGCTGACGCAAACGCGGCGGCACAGCTACATCGTCTCGCTGCTGGGCATCCGTCATGTGGTGCTGGCGGTGAACAAGATGGACATGGTCGACTACTCGCAGACCACCTTCGATTCCATCGTCAGCGAATATCATCAGTTCGCGCGGCAGATTGGATTGGAGAACATCCAGTGCATTCCGCTGTCGGCGCTGAAGGGCGACAACATGCTCGAACGCGGCGAGGCGATGAGCTGGTACACCGGTCCCACGCTGATGCGTCATCTGGAAACCGTCGAGGTGGAGTCCGACCTTCGCACGCGGCCGTTCCGGTTGCCGGTGCAGTGGGTCAATCGCCCCACTTCGGAATTTCGCGGCTTTGCCGGGCAGATCAGCGGCGGGCGCATTGCGCCGGGTGATCGCGTTCGCGTGCTGCCCAGCGGACAGCAGGCGCAAGTGGCACGCATCGTCACGCAGGATGGCGATCTTGCCGAAGCCGGCGCGGGGCAATCCATCACGCTGACGCTCGACCGGGAGATCGACATCTCGCGCGGTGATCTGCTGGTGTCGGCCTCCGAGCCGGCCAGCGTCGCCGATCAATTCCAGGCCACGCTGATCTGGATGCATGAAGATGCGATGCTGCCGGGTCGTCCTTACCTGCTGAAGATCGGCACGCGCAATGTCACCGCAACGATCACTTCGCCGAAATACAAGGTGAACGTGAACACGCTGGAACATCTTGCGGCCAGGCAGTTGGAGTTGAATGAGATCGGTGTGTGCAACATCAGTCT
>JAITMN010000186.1 GCA_031277355.1 Nevskiaceae bacterium
TCGATGATGCGGCCGATCTCGTCATCGTTCACGCCCTTCTTCAATGTCATCACCAGCGTGGTGGAGATATCCAGCTCATTGAGCCGCTGGATGGCCTGCTCGTGGATGCGGGTCAGGTCTGCGCCGCGCAGCGATTTCAGCGCGGGCGCGCGAAACGAATCAAATTGCAGATACACCTCGAAGGCTTGCCGGTATTCGGCCAGCCGCGCGACGAACTCGCGGTCCTGCGCGATGCGGATGCCATTGGTGTTCACCATCAGATGACGAATGGGCCGCTCGCGCGCCGCATCGACGATGGCGAAGAAATCAGGATGCAGCGTGGGTTCGCCGCCGGAAATCTGCACCACGTCCGGTTCACCTTCGTTGGCGACGATGGCGTCGAGCATCGCAAGCACCGTCGCCAATGGCTTGTGCGTCAAACGCTCGGGGCCGGATTCGGCAAAGCACACCGGGCAGCGCAGATTGCAGTGATCGGTGATTTCCAGCAACGTGAGACAGGAATGTTGCATGTGATCCGGGCACAGTCCGCAGTCATACGGGCAACCGTACTGCATCGACGTGTTGAACCGCTGCGGCATCTCCGGCGGCTTGATGTAGACCTCGCGGCACAGGCGGTAGTAGTCCGCATCATCGGCGATCAGCACGCGCTGCGTGCCGTGCGCGGGGCACCA
Organism: Nevskiaceae bacterium; assembly: GCA_031277355.1. Taxonomy (GTDB): domain Bacteria; phylum Pseudomonadota; class Gammaproteobacteria; order Steroidobacterales; family Steroidobacteraceae; genus ZC4RG30. The sequence continues at coordinate 672 of JAITMN010000186.1, forward strand.
TTTGTCCATGAATACCTGATCGTCCTTGATCAGAATCTTCGCCTCCACCACGCGCAGACAATCGCTGCACAGCGACGTGGTGGTGTCGTAGAACAGATACGGGCGAACTTTACGGCTCATCTTCGCAACCTCGACCATTGCCGCACGAGCAGCGGCAGATACGCGCACAGCGCCAATGCGCAGACCAGTTGAATGCCACTGATGCCGCCGATGAAGGTTTCATCGAAGAAGGCAAAGGGCACGGGCTTCAAGCCATCGATCAACAGTCGCCACAGCAGGTACGCGGCCAGAAACAGCTTGAACAGCAGGCCGGGTTCGCGTGCAAGACGAGGCCGCAGCCACGGTGTTATCGCCAAGCCCGCCGCTGCAAACAGCATGTCGTAAAGCTGCGTGGGGTGACGGCGCAGGCCATCGCCGAAGTCGATGCCCCAGGGCAGCGTGGTGGGATTGCCGTAGGTGTCGTCCTGCAATCCGGCGAGAAAGCAGCCGATGCGACCGATCAACAGGCCAACGAGAATCGGCACGACAAAGCGATCGCCGGTGGACTGCGTGAGGCCGGCAACACGCTTGCCGATTTCCACGCCAATGAGGCCGCCGAGCAATCCGCCGACGATGGACTGCCCCTGCAAAAACAGCCACGGAGACTGCATCAGCAGCGGCCATTGTTCGGCGTGGTGAATCCAGTGCACGAGTTTGTTGCCAATGGCCGCGCCGACGATGCAGCCGAAGATCACGCTGAACTGACTGCTCCTGCCCAGCGCCCGCAGCGATGTGCCGCCCGCGCGCAGATACATTCGCACGGCGATGAATATGCCCAGCCATTCGAATGCCGAATGAACGAAGGCAAGCTGGACATCGGTCACGAGGGATCGGGCGGTTTGGGTTTGCGCAGCACGCTGCGGAAGATCGCCCAGACCATCGCGCCGAACGCGGCGGCGATCAACAGACCCAAAACGGCCAGCCCGACAATTTGTGCGTCCGAGCTACCCCCGTTGACCCCGATATACACGCCGCACAGGCCGCAGATGCCGAAGCCGGCCATACCGATGAAACCGATCATCAGGCCCAGCACCTTCCATATCGTCCATTCGCCGCCCGAATCATTCTGCGGATCGTTCATACCTCTCCTTCAAACCATCGCGCAACGCAACCAGCGATCGGGCGGCTTCACTATCCGGGTCTTCCGCGAGCAGAAAATCCTCGATCCGCGATCGCACCACCGCCACCAATTGATCGTACCGCGCCGCATCGAGGCGTGCATCCGCGAACATCAGCGGATTGCCGGGCATCGCCTTGTTCAGCGTGAGTTTATGCACCAGATTGATCGCAAACGGCGGGCAGGCCAGCGCATCCACTGCAACCTTCCAGAACGCCGCTCGGGTCAAATCGAGCCGCTCACGCCGCAGGTAGACGAGCGTCAACGCCAGCAGAATCAGAACATAGAAGCAGGCGAACACGATCAGCAACGCAACACCCGCGCCCCAGGTCACGCTGATCAGCGGCAAAGGCGCCAACAACATCAACAACAGCGTGGCGCAAATCCACTTGAGCGGGCCCAGCGCATCGACCAGCGATTGCGGGGGCCAGTCGGCGGGCACGGCGGTTCGCGTGTCGGCTTCTTTCCATGCGGCGCGAAACAGCAATGTCCAGGGTTGGCACAATCCCGGCAGCGACAAACGCCGGCTGCCGAAGAACAATTGCAATCCGGCGGTGACTCGCCAACGCCTGCCGCTGCGCACGAACACCAGTTCGTTGCCATACAACAGCACGATGCTGTCGTAGAGATAAAACCCGATCGCCCCCAGCGGCAGCGCAACCTCGAAGGTGAAGATCAAACTTCTTTGCCGCTGCGACCGAACAACACACGCTTCAACCACGCGCCAACGGCCACGGCGGCTACCGCGATGAACTTCCATGCCGTGGCGAAAAAGCCTGCCAGCACCGCCCAAAAGCCTTTCTTCGTGGCAATCGCCGCAGCGCCGCCGAGCACCAGCGCGGCCAGACCATACTGGGCCACTTTGTCGCCGGGGCGATACTCGGCATAGCTATCGCCCGGATTGAACTGATAGTCCTCAAGAATCGTGTTCAACTGCGCCGAAGCCTGCGCCAAATCTTCCGGCGCGGCGGCAAGCACCACGGAGGTGTGACCGCGACGGCCGAGAATCTTCGTGAAAAAATTCACGTTCTGACCATCGTCGCTGCGCAGATCAGTGGCCCACTCCAGACGCTTCGTGGTGGAGTTGTACGCCGGTTCGCTGGCCCAACCGGCCACGTGCAACAGCGACCAGCCGCGTGCGCGACGCTCGCGATTGCCCGCTTCGGTGGCGGCCTGCAACGATTCGAGCAACGCCGGGGCGTCGATCTTTTCGTCGTCCTTCACATAGCCATCGTCGGAAAAACTCAGGTAGGCGCTCCAGGTGAAATCATCCGGCGTCAGCAGCACTTCGCTGCCGTCGCTGAGGTTTTCGGTCAGTTCCAGATATTGCTCGGTGCCCGCCTCATCGAGAAACATATAGCCTTCGGGCACTTTCAGCGTGGAGTTGCCGGGCACATTCACTGTGGCAGGACCATGCACCCAATCAAGCGCGCGCAGTTGATCGAGAAATTCCTGTTCCGCCTGACTGGCTTCGTCCTGATCCAGCTCCGCTTCCGCCGCCGTCTGAGACAGCCCCGGCACGGCAAAAAAAGCGCCCATCAGGCAGGCGACGGTGATTCGAGTCCACGCTTGTCTCAACATACGCATCATCGGCTCCAACTCTTCGTCAACGAATTCTAGAACGCGCCGCTTGCGCCCCAACTGACCGTCAGCGACGGCGTGCCCGCGCCAACCACACCCACAGGCAACTGCGCCGTGACCGGTGCGCCATCCCGCCCCGCCACGCTCAGCACGATGCGCTGATCACCGCGCACCTCCAATTGCTGGATGCGCGTGGCGGACATGCGAAAGCCAATGCGCACGGGCCACTGCCGGCCCTCCTGGCGCGACAGGCGAATCTGCCCGCTGGCCGCCGCGCCTTGCAGATCAACCACCAGCGTATTGCGCTCCCAGAATTGCAGCACCACCGGCATGGGCCGGTCGGCCGGCACCGTGACCTGCAATTCATGCACGGGCTCCACCGTCGCAGCGGGCGCTGCGCCCCAGGGCAACGAAGCGCCCACCGACGAGCACGCTGCGGCAGCGGCGAGGATCAACCCCTGCCCCAGCCAACAGACCGCCCTGACGCTGCTACGGCAACGTGCGTTGAATGCACCTCCCAACATCGTGCGAGCAGAAGCGCGACGTCGGCTCAGCGGGCGACCTGAATGCTGCTTCCCCCACCGGGGCCGCCGCCAATGGGACCGCGAGCGCTGCTGCCATCAGACACCACCTTGACCCACAGCGCATCCTGGCCCTTGAAGTAGGAGGTGTCGCTGGCCTTGCGCAGCGCGTCCAGGCTGTCTACCGCCGTACCCGAGGCCGCCGTGTTGAATTGGGGCAATTCGAAAATCACCCACGAGCCTTTGTCCATTTCCGTCAGCGTGAGACCCAGCGAC
>JAITMN010000244.1 GCA_031277355.1 Nevskiaceae bacterium
CCCACGCGCACATCCCACACGCCTTTGGCCAGCGGCGTGACCACCGCAACCGCAGCGGTTGCCGTGCGCGGCGCGGGCGGCGCGGGAAACGCCGGTAATTCACTCGCCAGCACGTTCAGTCGATAGGAATCAACCTGAAACATCAGCGTTATCTGCTGACGCCAGTCGATGCGCTTCATCAAACCAAACGGCAGCGGTATGCCATCGTTGGGCACATAGCCGGTGAAGTATGTGGTGACCGCCACGTCGCCCAGATTCACATGCGGCACGATGCGGCGCATCCAGGTGGGCAGATGGGTGGTGGTGTCGGCCGCCATCCACAGCGTTGTGCCGTCGGCGGTGGTGAACTGCAATACCGATTGCCCCTCTTCCACCGTGACTGGGCCGAGCTTTGCCGCCGGATCGAGCGCGGCGCGCACCAGCGACAGCGGATGGTCGAGCGTATCGACGCCGGTCTGCAACGATGTGCTGCGATCCCAACTCAAGCCCATGGGCGCGGCGAAGGGGAACAGATCGCTGCCGCGTTGCTGATTCACTGCGCGTTGCCCTTTCAGATCGAAGGTGCGCTGCACGTCGATCAGGCCGCGCCACTTCGGCGGTGCATTCAGATCGCCGGTGACGTTGCCGCCGCCATCCTGATACAACTGCTGGCCGAAGCCGGTATAGACGAAATTCTCCATGTCGAGCAGGCGCTGACGGCCGCCCATTGCCGTGGCGACCTGATCGAGCAGGCGTTCTGCGGCGGATTGTTGTGCAAGCACCGGCGTTGCGGCCAGAACGGCCAGAACCAGCGTGGTCACGACCCTCATCGTCCATCTCATTTCTGTGGCTCCCGGGTATGCGGCCCTGGTTGCAACAGTAAGCGATATGGCGGGGCTTCGCCAAGGGCGAAACCGCGTGCATGCGCGGCTTTAGCCCCGCTGCGGTTCGGTCGCCGCGTTCGTGCCCGCGATGAAGCCCTGACAGGTGGCGCGCGCCAGACCATGCATGCTGAAACCGCCGGCCGATTCTCCGGCGCAGTACAGCCCCGCGATCACCGCGCCGTTCATGTCCATCACCTGACACTTGGCGTTGATGCGCAGCCCCGCGCGCGTGTCGTGCAACACCGGCGTTGCCCACGCAGCGTAGAAGGGCGGTGTTGCGATTTTGTACAGCGGTTTGGGTTTGTCGAAGTCTTCATCCTTGCCCGAATCGACGAAAGAGTTGTAACGCGCGACGGTGGCTTCGAGATTCTCCGGCGGCATCGGCACGCGCTGGTATTTCATCTGAATCCGCTGCGCCAGTTCGCCCAGTGTGTTGGCGCTGAAGAAGAAACCGGCGTCGATATCCACATTCGGCGGCGTGGGGTCCCACTTCTCGCGCATCACCGCATCCTGATCGAAAATCGCCCAGATCGGACCGCCGCCATTGTGACCATCGCCAATGCCGGCCATCGCAGCGTTCAGATAATTGTTCGGGTCGTACTTGATGTTGCGCGCGTTCAGATAGCTGTTCGGAATGTACGGATCGATCGAGTTGTAGTTGTTGGCCGAAAACTGCCGCCCGGTTTCATCGTAGAAACGCTTGCCGAGCATGTTCACCGTGATTACATCCTGCCAATTCGCCACGCGCAGGCCGATGGCGCGCGCCAGATCGAACACCTCGCTGCCCGGCGACCAGCGCAGATTCGCATAGCCATATTGATTGCCAATCGTGCCGGGCTTGGTGATGTGCGAACCAAACTCGCCGCTCTGGTTGTAAAGACCCCACAGCGATGCGCCCACCGCCATGCCGGCAATCTCGCCGCTGGCGTCCTGATCCGACCACGGCATGCCGGCGATACCGCAGTATTCTTCGGTAAGACGCGGATCGAACATGCGACGAAAATTCACATTGCCGGTGGCCCCGCCGGTGGCGATGATCACTGCGCGTCGCGCGCGGATGTTCACGGGCTTGCCGTTGTTGTTCGCAGTGATGCCGATCACTGCTCCGGCTGCGCCCTGACGATGAATCGCCGTCATCCGGTGATTGAGCAGAATATCCACACCCGCTTTGCGCGCGGCAGCCGCCAAGGGGTGCATCAAGCCGTTGCCGCTGGATGTCGTTGCGCGCTGCGAGGGTTCTGCCGGTTGCCCGGTTTGAACCAACGGCCAATCCATCGGCGCGCAATGCAGTTCGCGCGGCACGGAGTTACCCACCGACCATCCGCCCTGCGCGTCGGGCGCTTTGTCCACGAACACGACGCCATGGGCAATCAGGAATTCGCAGGTGGCGACATTGTGATCGGCGAAGGCGCGGATGATTTCACGGTCGTTGTATCGGTAGTCGGGAAAGCCATTGGGTTCGACCACGGACCAGTCGGTCAAATCCTGAAACACCAGATCGGGCGAATCCTGCACGCCCCATTTTTTCTGGATGCTGTGACCGCCGCCCAGCGGCACATTGCCGCCGCTGGTGATGGCATGGCCGCCGATGTGGTTCTGCGCTTCGACGACGATGACCGACAAGCCTGCTTCACGCGCGACGATGGCGGCAGGCAGACCCGCAGCGCCGGAACCGATGACGATGACATCGGTGGTGAGTTGCCAGTTGTTCGGCGTTGCCGTGCCCGGCGTTGCATCGGTTGCGCAACCGCTGACGGCCAATCCCGCCGCTGCGGTGCCCGCGCCGATCAGCACGTCGCGTCTGTTGATCGTCATCGCTCGTCGCTCCTGCGTTGGTCATCTGGCCGAGCGTCGGCGTCGATGATGGTGTATTCGCCTTCGATGATGGTCGGGTCGCTGCGCGCGGCCGTGCCGCCGCCGCGTTTTGATTTTTGCTTGAACCACCACCGCAGTATCAGCATCGCCACCACGGCCAGCGCGCCTGCGATCAGGATGACGCCGATGAACAAAAACCCCGCCACCAGTGCGATCAGGCCGGCCGCGTACAGCGCGATGCGCCCGAGCAGGCTACTGGGCCTCAGTGTGATGAATCGGAGGTAGGGCGGCGGCGAGGGTTTCATGGCGGCTAAATGTGTCTAAATTTGCCGCCGTTGTCACGCGCGGGGCGCGAGGCCGGATTCGGGCCTGGAACCGCCGGATGATTTGCTGTAGCCACCGCCCCGCCAGTTCACGCACCAGCGCCGGCGATACGACCCGGTGTACGTCGAGCACGGCATCGTCGAGGATGCTGTGGTGGCCGGTCATGAATTGGGCCATGTGACTCTGACCATAGGAACACGAATCGATGCGAGTGACTTCGCCTTCGTCGAGCAATTGTTCGACCAGTTTGTCGAGCATCACGCTGCCCGGCGAGAACTGCGCGAATTGGGCGTCATAGGCCGTTTTCCAGGCGTAGGCCGTGGTTGCGCAGTAGAACACCACGCTCATCGCGATGGGCCGCCCGTCAACCCGAAGCGAGGTCACCGAAACGTTGCGGGTCTTCGCAAGGTTGGCGATCAGGGTGCGCGAAAATTGCGCCATGCGCTGACTGGATAACTGCGAGCTGCCTTGTTTGCCTTTCCACTGCGCGTGTTCCATCTGCAACCACTGTTCAAATGCATCGCTAACCGCAGCAGGTTCGCGCTCATTGATGAAGTCCGCGCCGCCCGGAAGCTGCGTCAGGCGGCGCCATTGCTGCCGCAGCCGCTTGCCGGTCTTGCCGGATCGTTTGAAGTCGCCGGGGGAGTTGACGAAAGGACGTTCGTCGCGCCGGTATTCCCAGTACCGCCCGCTTCCGGCAAGCAGCCGCCGTATCGCTGCGTAGGCGGGCGTGGTGGTGTCGAACCACATCAGCCGGATCAGTTTGGGCAGGCGCGGGGCGCGCCTCAAGGCTTCAAAGAAAGCCGTCATTACTTCATCGACGCAAGCGCGGTCGATCACGGGATGAGAGCAGTAGCCGTTGTCCCAAGGCGTGGATCGCAGCGCTGCGGGCCGCAGCCAGGAGGAAATCCTGTCTGTTTGCGATTCCTCGCGCAGCGCCCAGAGACCAACCAGGCGATGCGGATGCGTCTGCGTATCCCACGCCAGAAGAACATGAAGCACGGAGATTTCAGCCGCCGCGCAGAGTATCTCGGGCGACATGAACACATTGCCTTCGGCGCGCTGCAACAGATCGTTCCAGGGGCCGGCAAGCTCTGGCGAAGGGGCTGTTATCGTTACGCGGATCATCGAACCACAAAGTGCTGATTCAAGTTCCGAAGCATGCTTGATCCGGCCCGCGAGGGTCTGCCGACGGGCTCACATTTGCGGGGTCTGGAAGCGAAAAAGGCCGCCCTCTCGGACGGCCTTTCGATCATGTGGTGGTGCCCAGAAGAGGACTCGAACCTCCACGGTGTTACCCGCTAGTACCTGAAACTAGTGCGTCTACCAATTCCGCCACCTGGGCACGGTGGGCGCGAGAATGTAAGGAGCCCCGCGCCGGAAGTCAATGAAGGCGAGGGCTCTGACCCGCGAAAAGGCTACACTACGCGCATTCATGAAGAAGTTTCGCCCCCGGGGCAAGTCGGATTTGCCCAAATCGGCGCAGTTTGGCCGCCGCCGCTCCCCTCAATCCCGCCCCACCGGGCGCACGCGCACCGTGGAAGGCACGGTCAGCGCCAGCCGGGCCGGGTTCGGGTTCGTCCACAGCCCGGACATGCCCGAGAGCGTTTTCCTGCCGCCGCGCGAGATGACGCGCCTCGTGCACGGCGACCGCGTGCGCGTGCGGGCCGAGCAGGGCGCAGACCAGCGCTGGAGCGGCCATGTGGAGACCATTCTGGAGCGCGCCACGGCTGCTTTCCTCGCCACGGTGTCGATCCGGGGCCGCAACGCCACGGTGCAGGCCGCCGACCGCAAGCTCGGCCTGTATTGCACGGTGCCGCCCGCGCAGTTGGGCGGCGCGCGCGATGGGGATTGGGTGATCGTCCGCGTGGACAAATACCCCGAAGAGGGCCGCCCCGGCGTGGCGCGCGTGCTGCGCGTGCTCGACCCGGACCGGCCGGTGACGCTCGCCACCGAAACGGCCATCGCCCGCTTTGGCCTGCCGCGAGATTTCTCCGCCGCCGCGCTGCGCGATGCGCAGGCGCATGGCACGCAGGTCGCCCCCGAACAGGTCGCCGCTCGCACCGACCTGCGCGCGCTGCCGCTGGTCACCATCGACGGCGAAGACGCCCGCGATTTCGACGATGCCGTCTATGCCGAAAAAGCCGGCGACGGCTGGCGGCTGGTCGTTGCGATTGCCGACGTGAGCCACTACGTGCGCGAGGGCAGCGCGCTCGACGACGAAGCGCGCGAGCGCGGCACGTCGGTGTATTTCCCGCAGCGCGTGGTGCCGATGCTGCCGCCGGCGTTGTCCGATGAACTGTGCTCGCTGCAACCGCGCGTGGATCGACTGTGCCTCGTGGCCGACATGCAAGTGTCGAAGACCGGCGCGCTGAAAGCGCAGCGCTTCTATCCGGCGGTGATGCGTTCGGCTGCGCGATTGACCTACTCGCTGGCGTTTGCGGCGCTGTTCGAGGGGCGTCCGGAAGCGCGGCGGCAGATCGGCCCGCTCACGGACCGCCTGCTTCCGCTGGTGGATTTATACCGCGCGCTGGTGAAGGCGCGTCATCGCCGTGGCGCGCTCGACTTCGACGCCCCCGAAGCGCAGTTCGTGATCTCGCCCGCCGAAAAAGTAACCGCCATTGAATTGCCCCGCCGCAACGATGCGCATCGGCTCATCGAGGAGTGCATGGTGCTGGCCAATGTGGCCGCCGCCACCGAACTGAGCAAGCATCGC
>JAITMN010000284.1 GCA_031277355.1 Nevskiaceae bacterium
ACGCTGCTGGCCCGTGCGATTGCCGGCGAAGCCAAGGTGCCGTTCTTCACGATTTCCGGCTCGGATTTCGTCGAGATGTTCGTCGGCGTCGGCGCATCGCGCGTGCGCGACATGTTCGAACAGGCCAAGAAGCACGCCCCCTGCATCATCTTCATCGACGAAATCGACGCCGTGGGCCGTCATCGCGGTGCAGGTCTGGGCGGCGGTCACGACGAGCGCGAACAGACGCTGAACCAACTGCTGGTGGAAATGGATGGCTTCGAAGGCAACGAAGGCATCATCGTCATCGCCGCCACGAACCGCCCGGACGTGCTCGATCCGGCGCTGCTGCGTCCGGGCCGCTTCGACCGCCAAGTGGTGGTGCCGCTGCCGGATGTGCGCGGCCGCGAGCAGATTCTGCGCGTACACATGCGCAAGGTGCCGCTGGGCGATGATGTGAAGCCCGCGTTGATTGCACGCGGCACGCCGGGTTTTTCCGGCGCTGATCTTGCGAATCTGGTGAACGAAGCGGCGCTGTTTGCGGCGCGTGCGAATCTGCGTCTGGTGTCGATGGAGCAGTTCGAGCGCGCGAAAGACAAAATCCTCATGGGCGCCGAGCGCCGCTCGATGGTAATGAGCGAGGAAGAAAAGCGGATGACGGCCTATCACGAGGCCGGTCACGCCATCGTCGGCCTCACTGTCCCCGAGCACGACCCGGTGTACAAGGTCACGATCATTCCGCGTGGCCGTGCGCTGGGCGTTACGCAATTCCTGCCCGAACAAGACCGCTATTCGATGAGCAAGCGCCGCATCGAAAGCGCCATTGCCACGCTGTTCGGCGGACGCATCGCCGAAGAGTTGATCTTCGGCCGCGACTCGGTGACCACCGGCGCGTCGAACGACATCGAACGCGCAACGGACCTTGCACGCAACATGGTCACGAAATGGGGCCTGTCTGATCGTCTCGGCCCGCTCACATATTCGGAAGAATCCGGCGAAGTGTTCCTGGGCCGCTCGGTCACGCAGACCAAGCAGGTGTCGGATGTCACCGCTCACGCCATCGACGAAGAAGTGCGCCGCGTGATCGAGACGAACTACAACAAGGCCAAGGAAGTGCTGGAAACCAACCTCGACAAGCTGCACACGATGGCCGAAGCGCTGGTGCGCTACGAAACCATCGACGACGCGCAGATCAAGCAGATCATGGAGGGTCAGGCTCCCACTCCGCCCGCCGGCTGGGACAGCAGCGGTGGCGTAGGGGGCGCACCGGGCGCTGGCGGCTCGCCGCCGCCGGAGCCTCGTCCGGCCTTCGGTTCGGCCACGCGCAACAGCGACAGTCACTAGCCTTTATGCACCTGCGTTGCGCCGGGCGCGTGCTCGACCTCGCGCAGCCGGCGGTAATGGGCGTGCTGAACATCACGCCCGATTCCTTCTCCGACGGTGGCCACTTCGCCGCCTTTGACGCCGCGCTCACGCAGGCGCGTGCGATGCACGCCGCCGGCGCGCGCATCATCGACGTGGGGGGCGAGTCCACCCGTCCCGGTGCAGCGCCCGTCAGCGCGCAGCAGGAAATGGATCGCGTACTGCCGGTGATTGAAGCCATCACCGCCGAGCTCGACGTTCTCATTTCCATCGACACGATGAAGCCCGCCGTGATGCGCGCAGCCGTCAGCGCCGGCGCGGGGCTTATCAACGACGTGCGCGCCTTGCAGGAACCCGGCGCGCTTCAAGCCGCGCACGCCAGCGGCGCAGCGGTATGCCTGATGCACATGCAGGGCGAGCCGCGAACGATGCAGGTCAATCCGGTATATGCCGACGTGGTGCGCGAAGTGGGCCAGTTTCTGCACGAACGCGCCCGCGCCTGCGAGGATGCGGGCATCGCGCGTGAAGCCATTGCGCTTGATCCGGGGTTTGGTTTCGGCAAGACGCTTGCGCACAATCTGTCGTTGCTGGCGGCGTTGCCGCGTCTGGCGGCAATGGGTTATCCGTTGCTGGCAGGTTTGTCGCGCAAGTCGATGCTGGGCAAGTTGCTGGGGCGCGATGTGAACGCGCGGTTGCCGGGCAGTCTTGCGCTCGCCACCATTGCAGTGCTGAACGGCGCGCGCATCGTGCGCAGTCATGATGTGGCGCAAACGCTCGATGCGGTGCGCGTGGCGCAGGCGGTGATCGAAGCAGGAGAGGGAGCATGAGTCGCAAGTATTTCGGCACCGATGGTATTCGCGGACGAGTCGGCGATGAGCCGATGACGGTGGATTTTGCGCTGCGCCTGGCGAGCGCCGCCGCGCGAGTGCTCGCGCCCGAAGGCGGCACCGCGCTGATCGGCAAGGACACCCGCGTGTCGGGCTATCTGTTCGAATCGGCGCTGGAAGCCGGTTTCGTCGCCGCCGGCGTGGACGTGATGCTCACCGGCCCGCTGCCCACACCGGCCGTCGCCTATCTCACGCGCTGCATCCCGCGCGCCTTTGGCGTCGTCATCAGCGCTTCGCACAATGCCTATCAGGACAATGGCATCAAGTTCTTCGATTCCGGCGGCGGCAAGCTGTCGGATGAATTGGAGGAACAGATCGAAGCGCAGATGACGCAGGGCGTGTTGACGCAGCACTCCGACCGGCTGGGCCGTGCGCGCCGCGCCGATCATCTGCGCGAGGATTATCAGCGCTTCTGCGCCTCGACCGTGCCCGGCGGACTTGATCTCACCGGCATGAAAATCGTCATCGACTGCGCCAATGGCGCGGGCTACAAGGTCGGTCCGCGTCTGCTCGCGGACCTGGGCGCGGAGATCATCCCGGTGGGCTGCTCGCCCAATGGACGCAACATCAACGATGGCTGCGGCTCCACGTCGCCCGATCTGTTGCAGCTCACCGTGCCCGGCGTGCATGCCGCGCTCGGCATTGCGCTCGACGGCGATGGCGACCGCCTGCTGATGGTGGATAACCTGGGCCGCACCGTCGACGGCGATCAACTGCTCTACATCATCGCGCGTGCGCGTCAGGCCACGGGTGAATTGAGCGGCCCGGTGGTCGGCACGCTGATGAGCAATCTGGGTCTGGAACTGGCGCTGCGCGATCTGGGCATCGGCTTTCGCCGCGCGCAGGTGGGTGATCGCTATGTGCTGTCGATGTTGAAGCAATCCGGCGGCGTGATCGGCGGGGAAACCTCCGGTCACATTCTGTGCCTTGATCGCACCACCACCGGCGATGCGCTGGTCAGCGCGCTGCAAGTGCTCGCCGAAGTGCGCCGCACCGGGCTGACGCTGGCGCAACTGGCCGCCGGCATGCCGCGCTTTCCGCAGGTGCTGCTGAATGTGCGCGTGGCGCGGCGTTTTGATCCCACGCAGGTGGAGTCGGTGCGCACGGTGGTGGCCGAAGTGGAGCGCGAATTGGGCGATGCCGGTCGCGTCGTGCTGCGCGCGTCGGGCACTGAGCCGGTGATCCGCGTGATGGTGGAAGGGCGCGAGGAGGCGCAGACCAAAGCCTGCGCGCAGCGCATCGCCCGCGCAGTGGAGCAGGCGGCAACCTGAGTCCCACGCGGCGCGGCCCGCATCGGCGGTTTGCGCCGTTCACGGCTGGCCGCTATTATCTCGCCCCTTTTTTGCGTAGCCCCCGGAAACAACGATGAACACCACCGCTGCGCGGCGTCGCATCGTCGCGGGAAACTGGAAAATGCACGGCTCGCGAGCCGAAACGCAGGCGCTGCTCGATGCGCTGCTTGCGCCGGCGCAGATCGACGAGCGCGTCACCTGCATCGTCTTCCCCCCGTTCGTGTATCTGTCCGACGCGGCGCGCACGCTGCGCGGTCAGCCCATTCATCTGGGCGCACAGGATGTGTGCGCCGAAGCGCCGGGGGCCTACACCGGCGAGGTGGCCGCGCCGATGCTGCGCGACGTGGGCTGCGACTATGTGCTCGTGGGTCACTCCGAACGCCGCGCGCTGTATGGCGAAGACGACGCGCTGGTCGCCCGCAAATTCGCCGCCGCCCAAGCCAACAAACTGCTGCCCATTCTGTGCGTGGGCGAAACGCTGGCCGAGCGCGATGCGGACCAGACGTATGCCGTCGTGGGCCGGCAACTGGATGCCGTGATCGCCGTGTCGGGCGTGGCCGCGCTTGCGCAGGCTGTGGTGGCCTACGAGCCGGTCTGGGCCATCGGCACCGGCCGCACCGCCACGCCGCAGCAGGCGCAGGACGTACACGCCTTCATTCGCGGGCGAGTGGCGGCGCTGGATGCTAAAATCGCCGCCGGTCTGCGCATCCTCTATGGCGGCAGCGTGAAGGCGGGCAATGCCCGCGAACTGTTCACGCAACCGGATGTCGATGGCGGTCTGATCGGCGGGGCTTCCCTGAAGGCCGACGAATTTCTCGCCATCTGGTCTGCCGCACTGGCCGACCGGCGGGCGCATTGAACGAAAAGGTCTGACATGCTCTATACGACTCTGATGCTGGTGTTGGTGTTCTGCGCGATCTGCATCGTCGTGCTGGTGCTGCTTCAGCGCGGCAAGGGCGCCGATGCGGGCGCGGGCTTCGGCGCAGGCGCATCGGGCACGATCTTCGGCGCACGCGGCGCAACCACGGCGCTGTCGCGGGCCACTGCGGTGCTGGCGGGCATCTTCATGATTACCTGCCTGCTGCTGTCTTACGTCGTCACGCGCTCGGCCACGACGCAGCAAAGCGAACTGGATCGCATCGCCGAAGAAGCCCGGCGCAGCAGCGTGCCGGTTGCGCCTGCATCGCTGCCGGCGCCGCCGCCAGTGCCGGTTCCGGCCGCGCCTGCCGCTGATCCGGCTGCAACGGAACCCACTGCACCAGCGGGAGGAACAACGCCGCCCGCGAATTGATTGCGTGAATGAATGATCGATGCCGACGTGGTGGAATTGGTAGACACACTAGCTTGAGGGGCTAGCGCCGCAAGGTGTGACGGTTCGAATCCGTCCGTCGGCACCACATGTTTTCATTCGTTTGCTACAATTCGCGGCCGTCACGGGTCCGCTCTGGCGGATCAAAAAAATCTGGACGGTCATGCTCGTAAATTATTTTCCGGTCCTTGTGTTTCTTGCGATCGCCACCGGCCTTGCGGCCGTGATGATGGCATTGGGCACGGTCTTTGGCAGTCTCGGGGCGCGACTGCGCGGTGATCAGGAGAAGCTTTCGGCCTACGAGTGCGGCTTCGAAGCCTTCGACGACGCCCGCGCCCGCTTCGATGTGCGCTACTACCTCGTCGCCATCCTGTTCATCGTGTTCGATCTTGAAATCGCGTTCCTGTTTCCCTGGGCCGTGGCGCTGCGAGACATCGGCAACACCGGCCTTGTGGCGATGGGCGTGTTTCTTTTCATACTCGTCGTCGGCTTCGCCTACGAATGGAAGAGGGGAGCCTTGGAGTGGGACTAGAACAAGTCGAGTTGCCGCCGGACAACCCCGAAGCCTTTGCGCAACGCGGTTTTCTCACCACGCAGGTGGATAACCTCGTCAGTTGGGCGCGCACCGGCTCGCTGTGGCCGATGACCTTTGGCCTGGCCTGCTGCGCAGTGGAGATGATGCAGGCCGGCGCGTCGCGCTACGACATGGACCGCTTCGGCGTGATCTTCCGCCCCAGCCCCCGCCAGTCCGACGTGATGATCGTGGCCGGCACGCTGGTGAACAAGATGGCCCCCGCGCTGCGCAAGGTCTACGACCAGATGCCCGAACCGCGCTGGGTGATTTCAATGGGTTCCTGCGCCAATGGCGGCGGCTACTACCACTACAGCTACGCGGTGGTGCGCGGCTGTGATCGCATCGTTCCGGTGGATGTCTACGTCCCCGGTTGCCCGCCCACGGCCGAAGCGCTGCTCTACGGCATCATTCAATTGCAGAAGAAAATCGCGCGCACCAGCGTGTTCAAGTCGGCGCAGGCTCCGGCGGTGACTGGATGAGCGAGCATATCGAACAGTTGGCCGCTCGCATCGAAGCGAGCTTGAGCGGTCGCGTCACGCGCCGCGCTTCTTTGTCCACCGACTGCGCCGACGATGTCGCAGCGGCTGATCTGCTGGCGGTAGCCACGCTGCTGCGCGATACCCCCTCACTGCGCTTTGAAGTGCTGATCGATGCCGCCGGCGTGGACTACCACAGCTACGGCGTCAGCGAATGGCGCACCAACGCGAGCGCGAGCGGCTTTGGCCGTGGCGTCAATCGCGGCGGCAGCGACGCGGCGCATGAAGGGCCGCGTTTTGCCGTGGTGTATCAACTGCTGTCGATCACGCACAACGAGCGCCTGAGCCTGCGCGCCTGCTGCCCCAACGATGAAGACCCTCAGCTGAATTCGCTGGTGGAAGTCTGGGCCAGCGCCAACTGGTTTGAGCGCGAAGCGTTCGACCTCTTCGGCATCACCTTCAACGGGCATCCCGACCTTCGCCGTCTGCTCACCGACTACGGCTTCATCGGTCATCCGTTCCGCAAGGATTTTCCGCTGGTAGGCAATGTCGAAGTGCGTTACGACGAAACATTGAAGCGCGTGGTCTACGAACCCGTGCAGATCGTGCCGCGCACGCTGGTGCCGCGCGTGATCCGCGACGACAACCGCTGGTCCCCCGAACTGACCGGAGGCAGCGGTGGCTGATATCCGCAATTTCACGCTGAATTTCGGCCCGCAGCATCCGGCTGCGCATGGTGTGCTGCGTCTGGTGCTGGAAATGGACGGCGAGACCATCCTGAAGGCCGATCCGCATGTGGGTCTGCTGCATCGGGGCACCGAGAAACTGGCCGAAGCCAAGCCCTTCAATGCCTCCATCGGCTACATGGATCGTCTCGACTATGTGTCGATGATGTGCAACGAGCACGCCTATGTGATGGCCATCGAAAAGCTGCTGGGCATCACGATTCCCGAACGTGCGCAGTACATCCGCACGATGTTCGATGAAATCACGCGGCTGCTGAATCATCTGATGTGGCTCGGCGCGCATGGCCTCGACATCGGCGCGATGACGGTCTTCCTGTTCTGCTTCCGCGAGCGCGAAGACCTGATGGACTGCTACGAAGCCGTCTCGGGCACGCGCATGCACGCCACCTACTATCGTCCCGGCGGTGTGTATCGCGATCTGCCCGATTCGATGCCGCAGTATCAGTCCTCGCGCTGGCGCTCGGAAGCTGACGCCAAGCGTCTGAACGAAGTACGCTCCGGCTCGCTGCTGGATTTCATCGACGCCTTCACGCAGCGCTTCCCCGCCTGCGTCGATGAATACGAAACGCTGCTCACCGACAATCGCATCTGGAAGCAGCGCACCGTGAACATCGGCGTGGTGTCGCCGGAGCGGGCCATGCAACTGGGCTTTACCGGCGCGATGCTGCGCGGCTCGGGCATCGCCTGGGACCTGCGCAAGAAGCAGCCCTATGAAGTGTACGAGCGGATGAATTTCGACATCCCCGTGGGCGTCAACGGCGATTGCTACGACCGCTACCTGGTGCGCGTGGAGGAAATGCGTCAGTCCAATCGCATCGTCAAGCAGTGCGTGGATTGGCTGCGCGCCAATCCCGGCCCGGTGATGGTGGAAGACTACAAACTGCGTCCGCCGCGCCGCGCCGACATGAAAGAAGACATGGAAGCGCTGATCCATCACTTCAAGCTGTTCACCGAAGGCTACAGCGTGCCGGCGGGCGAAACCTACGCCGCAGTCGAAGCGCCAAAGGGCGAGTTCGGCGTGTATCTGGTATCCGATGGAGCGAACAAACCCTACCGCCTCAAGTGCCGCGCGCCGGGTTTCGTGCATCTGTCGGCGCTGGGCGAGATGGTGGAAGGCCACATGCTGGCCGACGTCGTTTCGGTGATCGGCACACAAGACATCGTATTTGGCGAGGTTGATCGATGAGCGCCGCAACCGGCAAAGCCGTGCTGCTGAACGAGCACACGCGGCATGAAATCGACGAATACGTCGCGCGTTTTCCGGCCGACCGGAAGCGCTCGGCGGTGCTGGGCGCGCTGCGTTTCACGCAGGAGCAGAACGAAGGCTTCCTGACGCCGGAACTGATGGACGCGGTGGCCGAGTATCTGGGCCTGCCGCCGATTCAGGTGTATGAAGTGGCGAGCTTCTATTCGATGTTCGAGACGCATCCCTGCGGCCGGCATCACGTCAGCGTATGCACGAACATCGCCTGCATGCTCAACGGCGCGGATGATCTTGTGGCCTACGTCGAAAAGAAACTCGGCATCAAGACCGGCGAAAGCACCGCCGACGGGCGCATCTTCCTGAAGCGGGAAGAGGAGTGTCTGGCGGCCTGCACCGGCGCGCCGATGATGATGGTCGATCACCTTTACCACGAGCATTTGACGCCCGCGCGCGTCGATGAAGTGCTCGACAAGCTGAAGTAACGCGCATGGGCAAGTGGGACGACAAACAGAATCTGGTGTGCTTCGAGCCATTGAAGTACGCCGAATCGTGGAAGATCGACACCTACCGCAAGATCGGCGGCTATGAGGCGTGGGAAAAAATCATCGCCGAAAAGACGCCACAGGCCGACATCATCGAAACGGTGAAGGCTTCCGGTCTGCGTGGCCGTGGCGGCGCGGGCTTTCCGGTGGGCGTGAAGTGGAGCTTCATGCCGCGCAATGCGCCGATCCAGAAATACGCGGTGTGCAATTCCGATGAGTCCGAGCCTGGCACCTGCCACGACCGCGACATCCTGCGCTACAACCCCCATTCGCTGGTCGAGGGCTTGGCCATCGGCTGCTATGCGATGGGCGCGACGGTAGGCTACAACTACATTCGCGGCGAGTTTCTCGGCGAGCCGGTGCCGCGCTTTGAAGCAGCGCTGAAAGAAGCTTATGCAGCCGGCCTGCTCGGGAAGAACATCAAAGGCTCGGGCATCGACGTAGACATCTACTGCGCCGTCGGCGCAGGCGCTTACATCTGCGGCGAAGAAACCGCGCTGCTGGAATCGCTGGAAGGCAAGCAGGGCAAGCCGCGCTTCAAGCCGCCGTTTCCTGCCGCCTATGGTCTCTACGGCAAGCCCACGACGATCAACAACACGCAAAGCTATGCTTCGGTCCCCACGATTCTGCGCAAGGGCGCGGCATGGTTTGCCGGTCTTGGCGTGCCCAATGCGGGCGGCACGGTGATCTTCTCCGTGTCCGGTCACGTCGCAAAACCCGGCAACTATGAATTGCCGTTGGGCATCCCCTTCGCCGAACTGCTTGAAGTGGCCGGTGGCATGAAGGATGGCCGCAAGATCAAGGCGGTGATTCCCGGCGGTTCGTCCTGCCCGGTGATGCCCGGCGAAGTCATCATGAAAACGAACATGGACTACGACGCGCTGAAAGCCGCCGGCAGCAGCGTCGGTTCGGCCGCAGTGATCGTGATGGATGAGACCACCTGCATGGTGAAGGTGCTGGAACGTCTGTCGCGGTTCTATATGTCCGAAAGCTGCGGTCAGTGCACGCCCTGTCGCGAAGGCACGGGGTGGCTCAATCGTCTGTTGAAGCGCATCCTCGCGGGGCAGGGCCGCCGCGAAGATATCGACATGTTGGTGCAGGTGGCCAACAAGATCGAAGGTCACACGATCTGCGCTCTGGGCGATGCGGCGGCGTGGCCCATTCAGAGTTTCGTCAAGCATTTCCGGCACGAGTTCGAATATATGGTCGACAACGGCGGACGCAGCATCGTCACCGGGGAGCGCGCGGCAGCATGAGCGCAATAGCTCCCGACAACACCGTCACGATCACCGTGGATGGCGTGCCGATGAAGGCGCGCAAGGGCGACATGCTGATTCGCGTCACCGATGCGAACAATGTCTATGTGCCGCGCTTCTGCTATCACGAAAAGCTGCCGGTGGCGGCCAACTGCCGCATGTGTCTGGTCGAGGTGGAAAAAGCGCCCAAGCCCTTGCCGGCCTGCGCCACGCCGGTGGCCGAAGGCATGGTGGTGCACACACGCTCGGTGAAGGCCATCGCCGCGCAGAAATCGGTGATGGAATTCCTGCTCATCAATCATCCGCTCGACTGCCCGATCTGCGATCAGGGCGGAGAGTGCGAATTGCAGGATTTGGCCGTGGGTTATGGCCGCGACGTCTCGCGCTACAACGAGCGCAAGCGCGTGGTGAAAGACAAGAACATCGGGCCGCTGGTGTCCACCGACATGACGCGCTGCATCCACTGCACGCGCTGCGTGCGCTTCGGACAGGATGTGGCGGGCATTCAGGAGTTGGGCACCACGAATCGTGGTGAACACAATGAGATCGGCACCTATGTGGAGCGCAGCGTCGATCACGAGCTGTCGGGCAACATCATCGACCTGTGTCCGGTGGGCGCGCTGAACAGCAAGCCTTTCCGCTACAGCGCCCGCGCCTGGGAGATGACGCAAGCGCCGCTGGTGTCGCCGCACGATGGTCTGGGCACCAATGTCTACGGCCATGTGCTGCGCGGGCGATTGATGCGCGTGGTGTCGCGCCGCAACGATGCGATCAATGAGTGCTGGATCGCCGACCGCGACCGTTTCAGCTACGAGGGCATCTACAGCGCCGATCGTCTGCTGGCTCCGCGCGTGCGCGAGGCCGATGGCAGTTGGAAGGAAGTGGAGTGGGGCACGGCGCTCGAAGCGACGGTGCAGGGGTTCAAGGCCGCCGCCGTCGTGCTCAGCGGCGTTGTGGCCGGGGCCTCGTCCACAGTCGAGGAATATGCACTGCTGGCGAAACTGGCCGGAGCGCTCGGCATCACGAACATCGATCATCGTCTGCGGCAAGTGGATTTCTCCGGCGATGCGCAGGGCGTTCAGCCGCCATCGCTGGGCGGAGCCATTGCCGATGTGGATTCACTGCAAGCGCTGCTGGTCGTCGGCGCGCATCTGCGCCGCGAGATTCCCGTGCTGGCGCATCGCGTGCGCAAGGCGGCGATGGCCGGTGCATCGGTGTGGTTCCTGAATCCGGCCGAGTTTGAACATCTGTTTCCGGTGGCGGGCACGATTGTGGCGCCCCCCGCGCAGCAGTTGGCTGAACTCAATGCGCTGGTGGTTGCCGCCGGTGGCAAACCCGTGGGCGATGCCGCTGCGGTCACCGATCATCATCGCGCGATGGTGGAAAAGCTGCGTGGCAGCGAGCGCAAGGCCATTTGGCTGGGCGCGCTGGCGCAGCGTCATCCGCAGTTCGGTGCGCTGCGTGCCGCCGCCGCTGCATTGGCCGAAGCCACCGGCGCACAGTTGGGCGTGCTGGCCGAAGGCGGCAATGCGCAGGGCGCATGGCTTGCCGGTTGTGTGCCGCATGCGCCGGGGCGCGCTGCCGGTTTGAACGCCGCGCAGATGCTTTCCGCTCCGCTCGATGCGCTGCTGCTCTGGGACGCCGAGCCCTGGGCCGATTCGCTGCAAACCAGTGCGCTGTATGCGCTGCGCGGCACGAAGTTCGTCGTCGCCGCAACGCCGTTCGCCAGCCCCGAGTTGCTGGAAGTGGCGCATGTGCTGCTGCCCATCGGCACGTTCGCCGAAACTTCGGGCACCTATGTGAATCTGGAAGGGCTGTGGCAGAGCTTTGCCGGCGCGGTGCAACCGGTGGGGCAGGCGCGTCCGGGCTGGAAGGTGCTGCGCGTGCTGGGCAATCTGTTTGGTCTGGAAGGCTTCGAGCACCTGAGTTCCGAGCAGGTGCGCGATGAATTGAAGGCTCTGCTTGCGCGGGGCAGTGCGCCGCACACCAATGGCGCGGGCAACGTGATGGTTGCGCCGGTGAGCAATATGCGTGTGGTGGATGTGCCGTCGTACCAGATCGACGCGATTCTTCGGCGGGCAACGGCCTTGCAGAAAACGAAGGAAGGGCGCAGCGCAGCGGTTACCTATGGCGCGGGGGCGCGCTCATGACGGCGCTGAACAACTGGTGGACGGGGCTCGATGAGCTGATCCGCTCCGGCATCTTCACCACGCTGGTGACGATTGGCCTGACGGTGCTGCTCATTTTAACGGTGGCCTACCTCACGCTCTGGGA
>JAITMN010000315.1 GCA_031277355.1 Nevskiaceae bacterium
CTCACGAAAGAAAATTCGCTCACCGAGAAGGGCGGCATGATCAATGGCATCGGCGATCCTCCGCCGAACCAGCACGATGCGATGACCGGCTCGGATGCTCAAGGCCGGCTGCAAACGCCCATCGCGCGCATCCCGCCCGGCGCACCTGCGGGCGCGCCACCGCCAGCCCCGCCCGCCAACATGACCTGCAACAACTGGACCAGCAGCGGTCCCGGCGGCGTGATGGTAGGCCACATCGACCGCAAGGGCGGCGGCGCAGCGGCAACGTCGTGGAATGCCTCGCACGCAGGCGCCGGATGCAGTCAGGAGAATCTGGTCTCCACCGGCGGCAACGGCTACTTCTACTGCTTCGCCACGAACTGATCGGCAAAGCGATTGGGCGACTGATGATGTCGAGGCGGGGGAGCAATCCCTCGCCTCATTTTGTTTGTGCGTCTGTTGCGATGAACG
This sequence comes from Nevskiaceae bacterium, assembly GCA_031277355.1. Taxonomy (GTDB): domain Bacteria; phylum Pseudomonadota; class Gammaproteobacteria; order Steroidobacterales; family Steroidobacteraceae; genus ZC4RG30. Next base: position 451 of record JAITMN010000315.1, read on the forward strand.
GCAGACCGCGCAAGCTGATGCCCAAGGGCCGCTGAATAGGGCCGGCGCAAGCCAGCCTCAGCGGCGCAGACTGCGGATCATCGTCATCCACCGTGATCGTGGCGTCGGCCACTGCACACGCGGCCTGCGCCGCATCGACCAGACCCGCCGGTTCGCGTATCGCATCCACGCCGCCGATGCTTCGCAGCCGGTAACCCGGCGACAGCGTCTTGCAACCCGTGGGCGGCGCGTCGATCACGAGGGCATCGCTTTGCGACCAGTATCCCCTGGAACCTCGGGCATTGGCGCAATCGGCCTGGATGAGCGGCATCAGCACGGCATGCAGCACTGCGCCCGCTGATGGCGTGGTGTCAACCGTGGCTCCGAGCGCCAACAAACCGCTGGTCACTGCGGCCACATCCAAACTCGGCCCATCGAGCGCAGCCGTCAACAATGTGCGCGCCTGCGACGACGAGGCGAGAAATTTCTCCACATCGATAACGGGCGAAGCGTCGAGTTGACTCGCCCACACATCGAAGACGCTCCGGTTCCCGCCCGATTCCTTTCTGATGGCCAAGTCGTAGAACAATTGCACCATCACTCCGCAGTCATACACCAACTGCCCGCCCGTTATCCGGGCATCGGTCAATAGCGATTGCTGACCCAGCCCTTTGGCGCAATTTTCAGCCGCAGAACCCAGCAGTTCGAGCAATCGGGCCGTGGTGATCTGCCCCTGCCGATGCGCGGTGATGAGGGCGGCGTAATGCGCTGCTCCTTCCTGGAGCCAGGCCCATCCTTCCGTGATCGTCGAATGCGGCGGACGCAGCCCCTTGCCGATCCAGAGATGGGCAGTCTCATGGTCCAGCAGCAAGTCCACTCTTTCGCGCAACGGTTGATCCAGCGCCCAGCCGCTCCAATCACCCATCAGATTCAGAAAAATCATGCTCTGCCACCCGACATCGCCACGATAACTGCGGCCATCGAGCGTCGCGTCCTGCGCCACCATCAACAGCGGCCCCTTGGGGCGATGTTGAAACAGGCGGCGATACGCGCCAACCAGTTCCGAAGTGGAACGATGAAGGTACTGGACCAGATCTGCCGGCACGGCATCCGCGTCGGCAATGATTCCCGGATGTCCGCGCACCGCATCCCGGCAACGCGCAAGCGATCCGGCGAGCGCCACGAAGCGGGCGTGCTGCGCATCCCGCGCGCCATCGATCGGAATCGTGAGCCGCCGGACGCAACGGCCCCTGTCATTGTCGTAGACATTGCTGAGGCGAACGCTCAAACGTGCGTCATCCGTGACCATCAATGCGTCGAGATTCAGCACCGCCAGCGCCGGCCCAAGCAATCGCAATCGAGGATAGACCCTGTCCTGCCACTGTGTATCCGGCAATATCCGGAATTCGTTCGTCTTGCCAGCAACCGCGCGCCATTGATCGGCACGCTGCTGCAACAGCGAGGCGACCTCGACCGATGCCGACGAATCCACATCTGCGTCAGGGAAGCTGACCAGAACCTGTCCATCGGTCGTCATTGCAACGTTGATCGAAAGCGTTGCCGGTTGCGCAGCGGGCAATGCCTGCCAGCAAAGGCTCAGCAACGCCGTGGCGAGTCCTCGCAGGATGCGCTTGGCGAGTCTTTCCGGCACTGTCATATCGGTCATGAGTTGACGGAATCTCGTCACTACCCGGTCTCGTCCATCACCGCCCAGCGGACGGTGACGCCCTTGGGCGCATATACAACGGGCGACGCCTGCCCGCCGGCGTTGACCAGAACCTGATCGATGGGAACGATGGCGTCCTCACCATCCGTCTGCGCGAAGATCTGGATCAGCCTGCGGCCGGTTTTCGGCAGCAGTGTGGCCGGTATCGAAAGCGCCTCTCGTCCGGTGTGTGCCAGCCAATCTGGCCGACCGTTCAGCGCGCGGATGGGAGGATGAACCACCTGCAGATCGGTGGCGTTGCCGTGCACGCCAAATCCGACCCCCTCTTTGCCGACGAGGAAGACCTTTGGCCGGTCACCAACACGCCCAGCCAGCGCCGCATACAATGCCCGCCCCCCAGGCCGTGCCGAATACTCGCCAAGATCGGTCTGATCGATGGTCAAAGGATCAATGCCAGCAAGGCCAGCAAGTCGCGCTGCCATCCATTCGATCGAGAAGCGTGTTTTCCCATCAACTGATCCGGTGATCGGGCGCTCGGTCACATGGCTGTAGCCCACGTGGATCAGAAATTTTGCATCCGGTCCGGCAGCGCTGATGGCGCGCGCCAGATTCTCCGCCTGCCCTTGCTCACGCCGGGCAATCTGTTCCTGAGGCGGCAGCGGCGGCGCGTCCGTCGCCCGCTCGTCCGCCTCGTAGGAAACAGGCTGATAGCCGAGTTGGACCACGCGGCGCAGCAGGTAGCCAAACATCGGTTCAAGGGAATACCACCCGGTACCGCGAAGCGGATAACCCTTGGAAACCAAAGCGCTCAACCGCTCGGCCTTCTGCTCATCAGTCCCGAAGTTACTCAGCGTCTCGGCGGCATAATGTGTGTAGCCCAATGGCCGCAACGCCTCGGCAACCGCCAGAACGAAAGCCCGGTCGCGCGGATTATCGTGAGCCTCGTTGACGATCACGATGCGCGTGTTACGCGCACGCTTGACGATTTCAGCCACTGCATCCATCGCCTGGGCATTGTCGTAACGCGCCAATTCCGCCGGATCGACTGCGGACAACGGCTGTTGCAGATCATCGTTCAGCACGACGAAGCCATCGAGCGCCGGGCGCGCTTGGCGGTAGGTGGAACTCAGCATCTCGTTCCCCTCCCGACCGTTCTCGATGCTCGCCAGCGCCCGCAAATAGGCGCCCTCGCCCCACAGGTCACCAAATTGCTGGAACCCGGCAGAAGGGGCTGGCGCGGCTTGTTCCTGCGCAGCGACGGTCAGCGTCAGTGCAAAAGCCGCGAAGGCAGCCGCGAATCGCTGCGAAAACTTCGTCAAAGACGCCATTGCGAATCTCCCCCCAACACATACGTTGGGCGCAAGTATGCGCGGGGGGGGGCAAGCGCAAGTGCGCCAACGCGGCAATTTGCCCCCTGCTGCGGTCAACCCCGCAGCGGCAACCCCAACGCGCGAGCCACCGGCTCGCTGCAAATCGCGCCATCGGCCACGTTCACGCCGCGCTGAAGATGCGGGTCTGCCGCCAGCGCCGCCGCCGGACCCAGATCGGCCAGCGAGCGGATGAAGGGCAAGGTGGCATGGGTCAGCGCTGCGGTTGACGTGCGCGGCACTGCGCCGGGCATGTTCGTCACGCAGTAGTGCACCACGCCTTCGTCGATGTAAGTGGGCGCATCGTGCGTGGTGGGCCGGCTGGTCTCAAAACAGCCGCCTTGGTCGATGGCGATATCCACCAGCACCGAGCCGGGCCGCATTTCGGCCACCATCGAGCGCGTGACCAGCCGTGGCGCAGCCGCGCCGCGAATCAGCACCGAGCCGATCACCACGTCGGACTGCCGCACCAACGACTCCACCGCATCGCGCGTGGAGTATTGCGTCTTCACGCGCGTGCCGAACTGCACCTCCAACTGACGCAGCCGTGGCAACGAGCGATCGACGATGGTGACATCGGCCCCCGCGCCCACCGCCATCTGCGCCGCATGGCTGCCCGCCACGCCGCCGCCCAGCACCGTCACGCGCGCCGGCGACACGCCCGGCACGCCGCCGAGCAGCAGCCCCGCGCCGTTCTGCGCTTTTTGCAGGCAATACCCCGCCACCGACACGGCCATGCGCCCGGCGATCTCGCTCATCGGCGCCAGCAGCGGCAGGCTGCCATCGCTGGCCGTGACCGTCTCGTAGGCAATGGCGGTGACGCCGGAGGCCATCAGCGCCTGCGCCTGCTCGGGATCGGCAGCCAGATGCAGGTAGGTGAAGATCACCTGCCCGGCGCGCAATCGCCTACATTCCTGCGGCTGCGGCTCCTTGACCTTGATGATCAGGTCGGCATCGGCGAACAGCGACTCCACATCGCCGCTGATCTGCGCGCCAGCGGCAATGTAGTCGGCGTCGCTGTAACCCGCGCCGATGCCCGCATTGCGCTCGACCTGCACTTGATGTCCCGCCGCCGCAAGCTCCCGAACCCCGGAGGGTGTCAGCGCCACGCGATACTCGCGGTTCTTGATTTCTTTTGGAACGGCTATACGCATGTCGCCAATGATGCGACAGACACGGCGCGGGATCCAGACAAAATACCGGCCTCAGCCCCGCGCCAGCCTCGCCCCCACGATGCACAGCACGATGCCCAGCAGCCAGCGGATGATGCGCTCATCCACGCGGGGCGCCAGACGGCTGGCGATCAGCACGCCGGGGATCGAGCCGCAGAGCAGCGCCAGCAGCATCCGCCAGTCCACGTCGCCAATGGCCCAATGGCCGATGCCCGCAACCAGCGTCAGCGGCACGGCATGGGCAATATCCGACCCAACGATGCGATGCACCGAAAGCTTCGGGTACAGCACGACCAGCGCGGCAATGCCGATGGCCCCCGCCCCGACCGATGAAATCGAAATCAGCACGCCCAACACCAGACCGGCCAGAACGGTCAGCAGCATTTGCGATGAATTGCGCAGTTCGCGGCGGCGCATCGCCATGCGCGCAATCTGTTTGCGAAACACGATGCTCACGGCGGTGATCATCAGGATGCCGCCCAGAATCCGTGCCAGCAGATCGCCCACCTCATCGGTTTGCGACCCCATGAAAGACAGCGCCAACAGCGTCAGCGCGGCAGCCGGAACGCTGCCCAGCGCGAGCCGGCGCACGACCGACCATTCGATGGCCTTGTTCAGACCATAGACGAACGTGCCCACCGACTTGGTGATGGCCGCGTAGAGCAGATCGGTTCCCACTGCGGTGGCCGGATGCACGCCGAACAGCAGGATCAGCACCGGCGTCATCAGCGAACCGCCGCCGACGCCCGTCAAGCCGACGATGAAACCGACTACCAGACCGGAGAGGGCATAGAGAAACTCAATCGGAAAATTCAAACGTGCAGTCCCGCCTCATTGTGTTCACCAGGCCCGATTGACCGATTACGCCAGTGGCCAGGACGCTGGTGGCGGGATTTCCTCTGCGGGACTCAGGCTCCGCAGCGTGTAGGAGTTATGGACGCCACCCTCGGTCGCCTAGGGTACCGCCTCGGGCGGCGGCCCCGCAACCAAACCTCGCCCGTGCGGGCGGCCAGCGCCGCTACGGCCCCTTGCGGCAGCGCAATGCGGCATGGACGCGACGCCTCGCCTGCGTCTATGCTCTGCACCCTATTCAACTTTCCCATCAACGCTAACGGGGGTTTCCATGGCGCATATGTTCACGGGTGGCTGCGCGCACCATCCCAGCTACTCCGATGCCTATCCGATCGACAACCACACCTGCCACTGCTCCGTGTGCAAGCGCGTGACCGGCCAGCCCGACACGCATGTGGTGTTCTTCAATTACAAGGACTTGAGCGTAGCGGGCGCCGACAGCCTCAAGCGCGTGCCCTTCAACGACAAGAACCCCAACGGCCCGCTGGAGCTGTGCCTGTGCGAAAGCTGCGGCACGCCGATCATGCTGGACGACAAGCAAAAGCGCATCCGCGTCGTGGTTCCCAACCTGATGAACTACAACGGCGCGCTGCTGCCGGCCACCTACCACGCCTTCTACGA
>JAITMN010000332.1 GCA_031277355.1 Nevskiaceae bacterium
CCCGCCAGCGGTTCATCAACGATCAGCAGCGCCGGATCAGATACCAGCGCACGAGCCAGCATCGCCCGCGCCAGTTCGCCGCCGGATAGCGTCGTCACCGCCTGATCGCGACGCGCGGATAAATCGCAACTGTCGAGCACCGCGTTGATGCGCGTTTGCTCGGCGTCATCATCACCGCCGCGATCTTCACGCTCGGGCGTCAAACCCAGCGCCACGAGCCGATGCACGGGCAAGGGCCACTCGCAGCGTGGATTCTGCGGCAGATACGAACGCAGCCGCGCCAATTGCCGGGGCGTGAAACTGCGCAGCGCACGGCCATCAATTTGCACCTGACCTGCGGACGGCAACGCCAAACCCGCGAGCAACTTCAACAGCGTGGACTTGCCTGCCCCATTGGGCCCGATCACCGCGACGAATTCACCGCTCTGTGCACTCAACTCCACCGGATGCAGGATGCGGCGCGCATCGGCGTCGAAAGCAAGGCCACTGGCGCTCAGGCAAGTCATGGCGATTCGCGCTTCATTCGCAGCACCAGCATCACGAAGAATGGTGCGCCGACGAAGCCGGTCAACACGCCGAGTTTCAATTCCTGCGCAAATGGCAGCAGCCGCGTTGCGATGTCTGCGGCCAACAACAAGGCTGCGCCCATCAGCGCCGATGGCAGCAGCACACGCGAGGGTTCATGACCGGCCGGAGCGCGCACCAGATGCGGTGCAAGCAGGCCGATGAAACCAATCGCGCCGGTCACTGCCGTTCCTGCACCCACCGCCAACGCCGTGCCCGCCAACGCCTGCCAGCGCAGCCGACGCAAATCCACGCCAAGACTTGCAGCGGTGAGCTCGCCCAGACTCAGCGCGTTCAATCCCGAACCGCAACCGGCGAGCAATGCAATGCCCAGCGACATGAACGGCAACGCGAGCAACAGTTGTTGCCAACTGCGGTCGGTCAACGAGCCGAGCAACCACTGCGATATCTCCCATACCGCATAAGGATTCGGCGCGAGATTCAACGCCAGCGCGGTGCCGGTGACCATCAGCGCCGACACCGCAGCACCTGCAAGCACCAACACCAGCAGACCGCCGCCTGCGCCCAACGCCAGCGTCAACAGACTGGCGATCAGCGCGCCGACCAACCCGGCAATCGGCACGGCCAGCGGCAACGTCACGCCGATGCCGGAGTAAATCGCAATCACCGCGCCCAGCGCTGCGCCGGAAGAAACGCCGAGCAATCCGGGTTCGGCCAGGGGATTGCGCGTCAAACCCTGCAACACCGCGCCGCACAGACCCAAACTTGCGCCCACCAACAAACCCAGCAATGTGCGCGGCAGTCGCAGTTCGGTGAGTATCAATCGAGCCAGTTCACGCGCCTCGACATCTGCGCCAAACAACTCCATCGGCATCGACAATCCCGTGCGCCCGGCCATCAGCGACAACACCGTCAACAGCAACACGGCCACCGACAGCCACAGCACAAGCGCACTGCGCGACTTCACTGCGATGCCCCTGCGCGCACATCGCGCAGCGAGCGCGACAACTCTCGCGCCCAGCGCGCGGCAGAGGGCGTGCCGCAGCCATAGACGCCTTCGGGATAGGTCAGCGTGCGACCGGCATAACGCTGGCGCAACACCGGATGCATCGCCGTCACATCACGCAGCGCGGGCTTGCCGCTGTATGCAGAGCCGCGCATCAATACTTCGGGTTCAAGGCGCAGCACTTGTTCCACATCGTAGCCGCGCCACGAATAGGCTGCGGCCACGTTGATGCCACCAGCGGCCTGAAGAATCGTGTCAAACAGCGTGTCGCCGCTGGGCACATCTTCGGCTGCGCCGCTCCAACCCATTGCACGCACCGGAGGGAACGGACGCTCCTGCGCCAACGCTGCAAGGTCGGCGTCCATCGCAGCGATCAATTGCTCGCCGCGCTGCGCTTGACCCAGATGAGCGGCCACCTCGCGCGTAATGCGGCGTATGCCCTCCCAATCAGAGGCCGCATCCACTTCGATCATCGCAACGCCTGCGCGCTTCAACAACGCGCGGGTTGCAGCCGTGGTGAAACGGCCAGCGAGCACCAGATCAGGCCGCGCCGCCAACACTTCCTCCGCAGAACCGTGATTGATCGGCAGCGATTGCGCAATGCTCAATAGATCAGGATCGCCTTCGCTGCGCGACAGCCAGGTGATCGAGACGATGCGCTCCGGCGGCAGCAACAGCATCAGCAATTGATCGTTGCAGACGTTCAGCGACATCACGCGGCGTGGTGAGGCGGTAGTCTCTACGCCATTGGCAACACCAACATCAGCGGCACTGGCGCACCCAACGCAAACAGCAAGCACCAGCGGCAAAACACGCAGCACGGCAAACATCATCGCGCCGATAACGACGGCGATGACCCAACCGCAGCAGCGAAGTGATCAAACCCCGCAAATTGCTGATCAATCAACCGCCCCTGATCCAACACCCGCAGACCCGGTTCAACTTCAATCACACCAATACGAGTCACCGGCGTATCGCAAC
>JAITMN010000229.1 GCA_031277355.1 Nevskiaceae bacterium
GCGATCAACGATCTGGGCAATGCGAACACCAATGCGCACCTCACGCGCTACGACACCGCGCATGGCAAGTTCCACGGCAGCGTTGCGGTGGACGGCGACAGCATGGTCGTCAACGGTGACCGCATCCGTGTGCTGTCGGAGCGTGATCCGTCGAAGTTGCCCTGGGGTCAGCTCGGCGTGGACGTAGTGTTCGAGTGCACCGGCCTCTTCACCAGCAAGGCCAAGGCCGGCGCACATCTGGCGGGCGGCGCGAAGAAAGTGCTGATCTCGGCTCCGGGCGGCAGCGATGTGGATGGCACCGTGGTCTACGGCGTGAATCACGACACGCTCACTTCGGCGATGACCGTCGTCTCGAACGCCAGTTGCACGACGAACTGCCTTGCGCCGTTGGCGAAGGTGCTGAACGATGCGGTGGGCATCGAAAGCGGCCTGATGACGACGATCCACGCCTACACCAACGATCAGGTGCTCACCGACGTGTATCACGAAGACCTGCGCCGTGCTCGTTCGGCCACGCAGTCGATGATTCCGACGAAGACCGGCGCAGCGGCGGCGGTGGGTCTGGTGCTGCCCACGCTGAAGGGCAAGCTCGACGGTTTTGCGATCCGCGTGCCGACGATCAATGTGTCGCTGGTCGATCTGACCTTCCGCCCCAAGCGCAACACGACGGTGGATGAAGTCAATCAACTGGTGAAGGCTGCCGCCGAAGGCGCGCTGAAGGGTGTGCTGGCGTATACCGATGCGCCGCTGGTGTCGATCGACTACAACCACGATCCGGCTTCCTCCACCTACGACGCTTCGCTGACGAAAATCATCGACGGCAATCTGGTGAAGGTCTGCTCGTGGTACGACAACGAGTGGGGCTTCTCCAACCGCATGCTCGATACCGCGCTGGCCTGGTCCAAGGCCAAGTAAGGTCTGCGGCAATGAAAGTGCTGCAAATGAGCGAGCTTGATCTCGCCGGCAAGCGCGTGCTGGTCCGCGAAGACTTGAACGTGCCTATCAAGGACGGCGAGGTGACCAGCGATGCGCGCATCCGCGCCGCATTGCCGACCATCAACCTCGCCTTGCAGAAGGGCGCGCGGCTGATGCTGATGTCGCATCTGGGGCGTCCGGAGGAAGGCAAGTTCGACGCGGCGCTGTCGCTGCAACCCGTGGCAACGCGATTGTCCGCGTTGCTGGGTCGCAGCGTGCCGCTGGTGAAGGACTGGCTCGGCGGCGTGGATGTGAAACCCGGCGAAGTGGTGCTGTGCGAGAACGTGCGCTTCAACAAGGGCGAGAAGAAGGACGACGAAGCGTTGTCGCGCAAGCTGGCCGCGCTCTGCGATGTGTATGTGATGGATGCGTTCGGCACCGCGCATCGGGCCGAAAGCTCCACGCATGGCGTTGCGCGCTTTGCACCGGTGGCCTGCGCAGGGCCTTTGCTGGTGGGGGAGCTGTCGGCGCTGGAACGCGCGCTTGAGAATCCGCAGCGGCCGATGGTGGCGATTGTCGCCGGTTCCAAGGTCAGCACGAAGCTGACGATTCTTGAATCGCTGTTGGCGAAGGTCGATCAACTGATTGTTGGCGGCGGCATCGCCAATACCTTTCTTGCGGCCACTGGTGTGAATGTGGGCAAGTCGCTGTGCGAGATGGACATGCTCGACACCTGCCGCAAACTGATGGCGCAGGCGCGCGCGCGCGGCGCGGATATTCCGCTGCCCACGGACGTGGTCGTCGCCAGCGAGTTTGCAGCCACCGCACATGCCGACGTGCGCGACATTCATGACGTGGGTCCCGGCGAGTTGATCCTCGACATCGGCCCGGATACTGCCGAGCACTTTGCCAAGGGCATCGCCGAAGCGGGCACCGTGTTGTGGAATGGTCCGGTGGGCGTGTTCGAGTTCGATCAATTCGGCGAAGGCACGCGCGCGGTAGCCAATGCCATTGCCAGCAGCAAGGCGTTCTCGCTGGCAGGTGGTGGCGACACGCTGGCGGCCATCGAGAAGTATGGCGTCGAAGAAGGCATCTCTTACATTTCCACCGGGGGCGGCGCGTTTCTCGAATTCGTCGAGGGTAAACGTCTGCCCGCTGTTGCGGCGCTTGAAGATCGCGTCAACGGATAAACAATCTCTATGTCGAATGACAGGAATCAGCCTCTGCGTCGCACGAAGATCGTCGCCACGCTGGGGCCGGCCACCGACGGTCCGGGGGTCATCGCCGATATGGTGCGCGCGGGCCTCGACGTGGCGCGCATCAACTTCTCTCATGGCAGCAAGGACGAACATCGCCGCCGCATTCATGCGGTTCGCGCGGCGGCGCAGGAAGTCGGGCGGCCGGTGGGCATTCTCGCCGATCTGTCCGGTCCGAAGATTCGCATCGAGAGCTTCGCCAACGGCAGGATAAACCTCACAGAAGGGCAGCCGTTTGCGCTCGACATCAGTCTCGATCCGGCTGCGGGCAATGAGCGCGAGGTCGGCTGCGCCTATCAGGATTTGCCGAAGGACGTTCGCGCGGGCAACACATTGCTGCTGGCCGATGGCTTCATCGTGCTCGACGTGCGTTCGGTGAGAGGGCCGCGCATCGAGTGCGTGGTGCGCGCGGGCGGGGAGTTGTCCAATCGCAAGGGTCTGAATCTTCAGGGCGGCGGATTGTCGGCGCCCGCGTTGACGGATCGCGATCTGGAAGACATCCGGATGGCCGCTGAAATCGGCGTCGATTATCTGGCCGTGTCGTTTGCGCGTGATGCGGTGGATATTCGCCGTGCGCAATCCGAACTGCGCAAGTGGCGCGGCACGGCGCAGGTGGTGGCGAAGATCGAGCGCCATGAAGCCATCGACAACCTGAGCCAGATTCTCGTTGCCGCCGACGCGGTGATGGTGGCGCGTGGCGATCTGGGTGTGGAAATGGGACACGCGGCGCTGATCGGTCTGCAAAAGACCATCATTCAGCAGGCCATTGCCGCCAACAAACTCGTCATCACCGCCACGCAGATGATGGAGTCGATGATCGTGAGCCCGGTGCCCACGCGCGCCGAAGTCAGCGACGTGGCCAACGCGGTGCTCGACGGCACCGACGCGGTGATGCTGTCGGCCGAAACCGCTGCGGGCAAGCATCCGGTGAAGGCGGTGCAGGCGATGGCCGAGGTGATTCTCGGCGCGGAGAAATACGAGCTGGCGCATCCGACGCTGGAGCGCTCGCAGGGTGATTTCTCGAATACCGAAGAAGCCATCGCCAAGGCGGTGATGTACACGGCCAATCGGATGAATGTGCGCGCTATCGTGGCGTTGACCGAGTCGGGTCTGACGGCGCTGTGGATGTCGCGGCTGCGCGCCGACATGCCGATCTATGCCTTCACGCGCCAGATGGTCACGCAGAATCGCGTGACGCTATATCGTGGCGTTCATCCGGTGTTGTTCGATGTGGTGGGCATCAACAGTTCGCAGGTGAATCAGGCCGTTATCGACCTGCTGCTCAAAGGGGGGCTGGTGGAGCACGGCGACAACATCATCCTGACCAAGGGCGTGATGTCGGGCGTGCAGGGCGGCACGAACTCGATGCAGATTCTGCGCGCGCTGCCCGCGGAAAGTTGAGGGTCAGCGGATGCCTGGGCAATGGGCCTTCGGCATCCGCTGCATCGCTGGGCCTTCAGTTCTTGGCCTTGAAGGTTGCGATATCCGACAGCACCAGCTTGGAGTGGCCGACCAGATCGTCGCGGCCCACGTTGTAGTGCTTGACGATCTTGCCCGCCGGGTCGACCAGGAAGGTCTGGCGCGAGGCGATGGCGTTGTCGCCCATCTTCGTCAGCACGCCGTAGCGCGTGGCGGTTGCCTTCGTCGAGTCGGCCAGCAGCGGGAAGGGCAGGCCGTGCATTTCGGCAAATGCCTTGTGCGAGGCTACATCATCAACGCTGATGCCCAGAATCTGCGCGCCCGCGTTGCGGAACTCGAAGATGTTGTCGCGGAATTCGCAGGCCTGCGTGGTGCAGCCGGGCGTCTGGTCCTTCGGATAGAAGTACACCACCACCCACTTGCCTTTGTAGTCCGCAAGGTTGACGGTCTTGCCGGTTTGATCCGGCAGGCTGATGGCCGGTGCCATTTCGCCGGCCTGCGGTTGAGCGTCGGCGGCGATGGTGAGCGAGGCGCCGGCGGTCAGCGCCAGCAGGCCAGCGGCCAGCACCGCGCGGCGGCCCAGAGATGTGATCGAACGTGCAAGCATGTCAGCTCCCCTGAAGATGAGAATAATAAACTGTACGCCTATGAACTCTGATTCGCCAATGCCGTATTTGGTTCCCGCCCTCGTGCTGACGGGCGGCGGCGCGCGCTCGGCCTACCAGGTGGGGGTGTTGAAGGCGATTTCGGAAATGCTGCCGGGGCAGCCAAATCCGTTTCGAGTGATCGTCGGCACTTCCGGTGGCGCGGTGGCGGCCAGCGTGCTGGCGGCGCGGGCGGGGCAGTGGCACGAGGCGGTGCGCGATATCGAGCAGGTGTGGGCCAATTTCCACGTTGGGCAGGTGTACCGAGCCGGTCGCCGCGACATGCTGCGCGCGGGCGCGCGCTGGATGGCCTCGCTGCTCAGCGCGGGCCGGGTCCGCGCGCCGCTGTCGCTGTTCGACAATGCACCGCTGCGGCAGTTGATGCGTGAGCGCGTGCCCTTCGAAGGCGTTGGTCGCAATATCGAGGAAGGGCATCTCGACGCGCTGGGGTTGAGCGCCACCTCGTATGTCACCGGCCGTTCCAATGTGTTCTTCGAGGCGCACGCCGGGCAGCACGAGTGGGTGCGGCCACATCACAGCGGCCATCGCGTGCGGTTGGAATTGGCGCATCTGATGTCGAGCATGGCGGTGCCGCTGCTGTTTCCTGCCGAGTCCATCGGCGGGGAGTATTTCGGCGACGGCGCGATGCGCCAGCTTGCGCCGCTGTCGCCGGCGCTGCATCTGGGCGCGACGCGGATACTGGTGGTGGGCATGCACCGCGCGCATCGCGTGGAGGAGGGCTTGCGCCGTGCGCCGATGAGCGGGCCGCCCAGCCCCGGTCAGTTGTTTGGCTATGCGCTCGATAATCTGTTCGCCGATCAGATTCATGCGGACCTGGAGCAGATCGAGCGCGTGAATCGCATCGTTCACGATGCGCCGCGTGCGATGCCGGGTTCGCGCGTCGTGGATGCGGTGGTGTTTCTCACGCCCAGCGAGGATTTGTCGGCGGTGGCTGCGCGCCATCTGGATGATCTGCCGCGTTCGCTGAAGGCGTTGTTGCGCGTGATCGGCGCGGGCAATGCGGCTGGCGCGCAATTGGCGAGCTACCTGATGTTCGAGGGCTGCTTCACGCGCGACTTGATTGCGCTGGGGTTTGCCGACGCGATGGCGCAGAAGGAGTCGATTTTGAGGTTGTTTCGTCCGGGGCCGTGGGTGGGATCGGTGCCCGGTGCGCGGTTGCCTGCGGGCGCGGCATCGGCGGGCGCATGATTCGCCGCTTCGCACGCCGGGCTTTTTTGCGCGATGCGTTGCGTGCGGCCGGTGCGTTGTCACTGGCGCAGGGGTTGCCGGGCTGGGCGCGCTCGGCGAATGGCGGTGCGGGTGGGCACGATCACGGTGCGCATGAGGAGGGTGTGCTGGGCGTTGCATCGGTGGGCGGCGGCGATGTGCTCAGCGGTGAAGAGATCGACCTGACCATCGGCGCAAGCACTTTTCGCACGGCGGGTCGCAATGCTGATGCGGTGACGATCAACGGCACGCTGCCCGGCCCGTTGCTGCGATTGCGCGAAGGGCAGATGGCGCGCATCCGCGTTCACAACACGCTGGCGCAGACCACGTCGAT
>JAITMN010000235.1 GCA_031277355.1 Nevskiaceae bacterium
AGCCCTGCGCAATTGATCATCGCGCGTGCATTGCTGGGCGTGGCGGGCGCAACGCTCGCGCCATCAACGCTCTCGCTGATCCGCAACATGTTCCCGAACGAAGTGCAGCGGCGCACTGCGATTGCCGTGTGGATGGCAAGTTTCTCCACCGGCACCGCGTTGGGACCGGTGACCGGAGGATTGCTGCTGGAACATTTCTGGTGGGGTTCGGTGTTTCTCGTCAACGTGCCGGCGATGGCGTTGCTGGTAGCGCTCGGCGCATGGCTGCTGCCGGAGTTTCGCAGCGCCAACAGCGAGAGACTTGATCTGACCAGCACGGTGCTGTCGCTGGCGGCGGTGCTGCCTATCGTGTTCGGCATCAAGCAAATCGCCTCGCAGGGTTTGAGCGCCAACGCGATCGTGCCGATCGGGGTGGGCGTCGTCATCGGTTATGTGTTCCTGCAAAGGCAACGCAGACTGTCGCATCCCTTCGTGGACCTGTCGCTGTTCGCTTCGCCCGGCTTTCGCGCCGCGCTGCTGGCCAATGTGGGCGGCGCGTTCTTCATCGCAGGCATCCATGTCTTCGCCGCGCAATACCTGCAATTGGTGCACGGGCTGCCGCCGATGCGCGCGGCGCTGTGGTCCATGCCCTCGGCGCTGGTGTTCGTATTGAGTTCAGCGTTGATGCCATTGCTGGTGCGGCGCTTCAACGAGCGATCATTGATGACGGCGGGCCTTGCGGTGGCGGCGCTGGGCTTTGCATTGCTGCTGGGCATACGCGCCGATGGTCCGTTGCCGCTGCTGGTGGCAGGATTGATGGTGTTCTCCATCGGCTATACACCGGTGGCCTCGCTGACCACCGATCACATCGTCAGTTCTGCTCCGCCGGAACGCGCGGGCGGCGCGGCGGCCTTGTCGGAAACAGCCTTTGAATTGGGCGCATCGCTGGGCATCGCATTGCTGGGCAGCTTGGGCGCGGCGATCTTCCGCGCACGAATGATGGCAGCCATGCCACCATCGCTCGATGCCACAAGCGCGCAGACAGCCAGCGCAACGCTGGGCGGCGCGGTGGAAGTGGCGGCGGGCAATCCAGCCATCGCCGACGCATTGCTGATACCCGCCAACACCGCCTTCACTCACGGCCTGCTCGCAGCAGCGGCCATCGGGCTGACGTGTCTGCTGGCGATGGCGCTGTATGTGAACCGGGCGCTGCGATGAACGAAAGCGGGGCGCGCATCCTCGCACCGGAGCTTGCACCCTCGATGCGATGATTGCGCGTTGCGTTTGTGGCCGCCTCAGTTCTGCGGCTTGTCCATCGGCTTGCCGGCATTGGGTTTGCCGCGCTTGTCCACCATCACGACGCCGCCCTTCAACACCACTTCGGTCGTCATGAAATTCCAGAAGCCCACCAGCGGATTGCCGCCCAGCACCACAAGATCGGCAACCTTGCCTGCCTGCACCGTGCCCAACTCATTCTCGCGGTCGATGAACTTGGCCGAATTCGGGCCCATGATCTTGATGATGTCGATGGGCGAAAACACCAAATTCAGCGTCTTCAATTCCTGATTCAAACTCTCCATTGCGTTGAACGTGGTGTCGGTGCAATAAGCGTAGGTGACGCCATGATCGAACAGCGTGCGGCCATTGATAGGCAGCAACCCGCCTTCGCGCCCCTGCCCTTCATTGGAAACAACACCCTCCGGCCAGAACTTGCCGTCACGGAAAGTGGGCTTGTTATCGTGATTGAACACATCGAACACCGGCGGACCAAAACCGGTGCAGGAACCCACCTGCGCGCCGGAATCACGCACCGACTCGGCTTCCTTCTCGGTGAGCCAATTGTTGTGCGGCGTGTGGATCAGCTTCACGCCGCCCATTGCCGCAGTCGCCACGGTGGAATTGGGGTCCACCGCGTGAATCTGCAGCGGAATACCAATCTTGCGCGCTTCGTCCAAAGCGGCGAGCAGGTTCTCGGTTTCCTTTTTCGTTACCGGATTGGGCGGTTCGGTGGCCGGATAATGAATCTCGGCAATCGAATCGGCGCCGGAGGCTTTGGCCGCACGCACGCCGGCGCGAATTTCCTCGGTGCTGGCGGTGCGCGTGCTGGGCACTCCGGCCGAAGCCAATATGCGCGGCCCCTTGATCTGGCCGCTTTCGACCGCGCGCTTCAGCGTCAAAATTCCCTCGTTGTTGTCGCCGCCGGACTGCACCGTCGTGAAGCCGGCTTCCAGCAGTTCACGCATCCGGTCGGCGGCCTGATCCTTCATGAACGCAGCCACTTGCTCGGGCGAACGGCCTTGAATCAGGTGACGATGCACGTCGATGAAACCGGCCATCACCGTCTTGCCCGCGCCGTCGATGCGAACCGCGCCGCTGGGAATGGCGTTGCGCGCCGGAGCCGCCGTGCCCACCGAAGCGATCTTGCCGTCCTGCACCACCACCGAACCCCTTTCGATCACCGTGCCGTCACCGACGATGATGCGCGCGTTGGTGATCACCGCGTTTTGCGCCACCGCCGCCGACGCGGCAGCGCCGATGGCCAGAGCCACGGCAAGTTTGATTACCGGATGCATTTGATCTTTCCCCCTGTTATTGGCTGAGCGCAGGCTAGCGCTGTCAGACTACGCCGCGCAAGCCAAAGCGCCACTTTGATCGTAGGATGCGCACATGCCTGCTGCGCCCGAACGCGATGTCTACACCGTCACCCGCCTGAACCGCGAGGTGCGAATGTTGCTGGATTCCGGGCTGCCGGCGCTGTGGCTGGAGGGAGAGCTGTCGAACTTCGCCGCGCCGGCCTCGGGCCACTGGTATTTCTCGCTGAAAGACCGCGACGCGCAGATTCGCTGCGCGATGTTCCGCGCCCGCAATCTCGGCACGGGTTTTCGCCCCAAGGATGGACAACACCTGATGGTGCGCGGTCGCGTGAGTCTTTACGAGCCGCGCGGCGACTATCAGATGATCGTCGAGGCGATGGAACTGGCCGGCGAAGGCGAGTTGCGGCGGCAGTTCGAGCGCTTGAAGGCAAAGCTCGCCGCCGAAGGACTGTTCGACGCCGCACTGAAACGCCCGCTGCCCGCGATTGCGTGGCGTATCGCGGTGGTCACCTCCCCCACCGGCGCGGCGATCAGAGACATTCTGCACATTCTCGCGCGGCGTTTTCCGGCGGCAACGATCCGCGTGCATCCGGCGCCGGTGCAAGGCGCGGCGGCGGCCGAAGCCATTGTCGAGGCCATCAACGAAGTCCAGCGCATCGGTGAAGCCGATGTGCTGATTCTGGCGCGCGGCGGCGGGTCCATCGAAGATTTGTGGAGCTTCAACGACGAGCGCGTGGCGCGGGCCATACGCCGTGGCGACATTCCGGTGATCACCGGCATCGGTCACGAGATCGACTTCACAATCGCCGACTTCGCCGCCGATGTGCGCGCGCCAACGCCTTCGGGCGCGGCGGAAATCGCCGTGCCGGATCAGCGCGAACTGCTGGGGCAACTCGAATCGCTATCGCGCCGCCTTGCCTATGCGATGGAACGCGCGCTGGTGCGCGGGCTCGACCGCCACCAACAGTTGGTGAAGCGTTTGTCGCGGGCGCATCCGGGCACACGGCTGCGACAACAGGTGCAGCGGCTGGATGAACTGGACCTGCGATTGCGCGCCGCGTGGGAAAATCATCTGGCGCGGCTGGCGCATCGGCTGCAATTGGCGCAGCGCGGGCTCGATGCAATCAGCCCACTGGCAACGCTGGGTCGAGGCTATGCCATCATCACCGGGCCGAATGGCGTGGCGCTACAAGATGCGGCGCAGGTGTCGCCGGGCGATGAAATTCACGCACGCCTTGCGCGGGGGCGGCTCACTGCGCAAGTGATTGCCCGCCGCGACGAATGAGTATCGGGAGTTCATCCATGTATCGAAATATCCTGCTGCCTTTGCTGATGCTGTTGCTGCTGGCGATCACGCAAATGCCAGCGGCGCACGCCGCAGCGCCGGTGCCGCTGCTGTGGAAAGTCTCCGACGCCGACAACTCCCTCTATCTGCTGGGCTCGTTTCATCTGCTGAAGGCGCAGGACTATCCGCTCTCGGAAGATGTTGAAGCCGCCTTCGCCGACGCCGCCTCATTGCTGTTCGAGATCGATCCGGCGGAGATGGCCTCGCCCAATCTGGCCATGCAAATGCAAAGGGCCGCATTGATCGCAGACGGCAAAACGCTGGCCGATGTGCTGCCCAAACAAACTTGGGCCAATCTGCAAAAAATGCTGCAAGCCAGCAGCACGCCGATTGCCCAGATTGAAAACAACGAGCCTTGGGCCATCACGATGAGCATTGCGCTGAACATGGCGCAGGCAATGGGCTTCGAGCAGGAACAGGGATTGGACAATCACTTCATGATGCGCGCGAATCGGGCGGGCAAGCCGGTGGCTGGATTGGAAACGGCGGTCAAACAGCTGTCCGTGCTGGATGCAACGCCTTACGCGGAACAAGCGAACGATCTGGATGAGCTGATCGACGATCCGCAGAGCGCAATTGAAGAACTGAACGAACTGCATGCCATATGGAGGGCCGGTGACGCGGCGGCCATCGACAAACAAATGCTGCAACAAATGCTCGTCGATACGCCAGAAACTTACCGCCTGCTGATCGTCAACCGCAACAACGACTGGATGCCCGAACTCGCGCGGCGGCTCGACAATTCCAAAAGCGACAACACGCTGGTGGTGGTGGGTGCTGCGCACTTGATCGGCGCGGATGGTCTCATCGAAAAGATGCGCGCGAAAGGCTACAAGATCGAACGCCTCTGCACGGCCTGCGACGCGAAATGAAATCCATGCAAACGACGACACTGTTCCCCAGAACCACCTGCCTCGCGATGCTCACATTCCTGTGCAGCCAGGCCGCGTGGACCGCCATGCCACAGGCCGGCGCCGTTCCCGGCGGCGTTGCGATCATCGATGTGGGCGCGGCGCAGGCGCCCGCGCCGCAGGTGTTTTTCGAAGGCCGCGCCGTGCTCAGCGTGATCGACGGTGAGCGGCGCAAGGCGCTGGTCGGACTGCCGCTGTCCACGATGCCCGGAAAGCTATCGGTGCAAGTGAAGGACGCCGGCGCAACGCGCGACATCGCCTTTGATGTCACCAACAAGCAATACCGCGAACAGCGGCTGAAGGTTGCGCCCAGTCAGGTAGACCTCTCACCCGCCGACGCAGCGCGCGTGGAAGAGGAACAGACGCGGCTGCGCGCTTCGCTCGACAGTTTCAGCAGTATCACACCGGCCACGCTGCAACTGAAGCCGCCCGTGCAAGGCCCGCGCTCCAGTTCATTCGGCCTGCGCCGCGTGTTCAACGGGCAGGCGCGCAATCCCCATTCGGGCATGGATATCGCCGTGCCAACCGGAACGCCGATCCTCGCCCCCGCCGATGGCGTGGTGCTCGACACCGGCGATTTCTTTTTCAATGGCAACACCGTGATCGTCGATCATGGCAGCGGCTTCATCACGCTGTACTGCCATCTGAGCGCGTATGCGGTGAAGAAGGGCGATCAGGTGAAGGCGGGGCAAACACTCGGCAAGGTGGGCGCAACGGGCCGCGTCACCGGGCCGCATCTGCATTTTGGCGTGCTGCTCAATGGCGCGTCGGTAGACCCGGCGTTGTTTCTGCCCGAAAGCAAGTAATCAGCGCGGGCGCCTTCCGCTGGGTTTTCCCGCAGCCACCTTCTTGCGCGGCACGCGGCGCGCCGCTTTTTGCACGCCGGCCTTCTTCTTCGCCGCCAACTTGCGCGCGGCGGCGGCGCGTTCGTCCTTGCTGCCGTAGGGGTTCGCATCGCTGCGAAATTCCAGCGCCACGGGACTGGCGTACAAATCAAACGCCTCGCGAAACACATTCGACAGATAACGCCGATAGGCGTCTGGCGTCTGCGAAGACTGCGTGCCATGAATCACGATGCGCGGTGGATTGCGGCCACCCTGATGCGCATAGCGCAGCTTGATGCGCCTGCCCTTCACCAGCGGCGGTTGATGCGCTTCGAGCGCTTTTTCCATCACGCGCGTCAACTGCGGCGTGGACATGTCGCGCATCGCGGCGTCATAAGCGCGCACGGCAGCGGCGGCCAGCTCGCCCACGCCGGTGCCATGACGCGCGGAAATCGTATGCACCGGCGCAAAGGGCACGAAATCCAGCCGCAACGACAGGTCATTGCGCACGGCTTCGCGCTGATCCATCGGGATGCCATCCCACTTGTTCACCGCCAACAGCAGCGCGCGGCCACGGCGCAGCGCCAGCCCCAGCACGCTGGCGTCTTGTTCGGCGATGCCCGCGTGCGCATCGAGCACCAGCACAACGATGTGCGCGGCGTCGATGGCCTGCAAGGTGCGCGCAACGCTGGCGCGTTCGACCGGGTCTTCAACACGCGCACGGCGGCGCACGCCGGCGGTGTCGATCAACGTGAAGCGGCGGCCATCGCGCTCGAAGGGAACGAAGATGCTGTCGCGCGTGGTGCCGGGCAGGTCGGTGGCAATCACTCGCTCCTCGCCGATCAAACGATTCACCAGAGTGGATTTGCCCACATTGGGCCGGCCAATCACCGCAATGCGAATCGAATCATCCTGCGGGGCTTCTTCCTCATCGGTGATCGGATCGAGACCATCGAGCGCACGCGTCAGCAGCGCGTGACAACCCGCGCCATGCGCAGCGGCAATGGCCAGCGGTTCACCCAAACCCAGTCGATGAAAATCCGCGCCGATCACACCGGCGTCCATGCCTTCGGACTTGTTCACCGCCAACACCACCGGCTTGCCCGAGCGATGCAGCAGCTTCGCCACGGCCATGTCTTCGGCGGTAAGGCCCGCGCGGCCATCGACGACGAGAATCAGCCGGTCCGCTTCGGCAATCGCGCGCTCGGTCTGCGCACGCATCTGCTGTTCGACGGTGGAACGAGGGCTGGCGACAACGCCGCCCGTATCGACGATGACACAGGGCAACGCAGCATCGCGCGAGAAACCATACTGACGATCGCGCGTGACGCCGGGCACGTCGGCGACGATGGCGTCGTGCGTGCCCGTGAGCGTGTTGAATAGCGTCGATTTGCCGACATTGGGCCGACCGACGAGCGCAACGATCGGCAGCATGGTCGGCTACCTATCGCGGTTCGACACGCAGCGCGACAAGGTCGCCTTTGGCGTCCTGAAAAATCACCGTGCCATCTTGAAGCACCAGCGGATCAGCGGCCATGCGCTCGCCGCCCACGTGTTCGCGTGCCGCCAACGCGCCATCGTGCGCGTTCAGCACATGCACATAGCCATCGTAGTCGCCGACCAGCACATACTCGCCCACCACCGCAGGCACCGACAGACGCCGATGGCTCAGTACATCCTGACTCCACGCTTCAACGCCGGTGGCGCTGTCCATCTTCACGACTTTGCCGTCGGCGGTAGACACATACACGCCATCGCCATCGACAGCCAGACCGTGATAGCTCGACAGATCACGCGACCACCAGGTCTGCCCGGAGTCGCGCGCAAGCCGAGCGATGCGGCCTTGGTACGTCACCGCATACACATCGTCGCCGACAAGACGCACCGCCGCATCGATGTCGATCAGGCGTTCCAGTTCCGTGCGACCCGATGGCGGCGACACCAGCGAATCCCACAGCGTTGCGCCATCGGCAAGATTCAGCGCCAGCACGCGACCATTGTCGAAACCGGCGATCACCATGTCGGTCGTGACCACGGGCCGCGACGTGCCTCGCAGCGACAAACGCGGCACCTGCTGTTCCATGCTCCAAAGCTGCCGGCCATCATCAGGGGCAAGCGCAATCACGCGGCCATCCACGGCGCGCACCACAACGGCGCGCGGAACGATCACCGGCGCGGACAACAACTCGCTGTTCACGCGCGTTTTCCAAAGCGTCTTGCCGGTCTTGGCGTCCAGCGCAACGATGTCGCCGTGACTTGCGCCGGCCACGACAATGCCCTCGCCCACGCCGGGTCCGGCCGTCAGCGGCAGCTTCGTGTCGATACGCCAGACGCGGCGGCCATTCTGCAACGCAAATGCCGACACATGGCCTTCATGATCGGCGGAGTACACCATCTCGCCTTCGGTTGCCGGACCGAGTCCAAGACGCATCTTCGGCTCGCCATCACCGGCATTGGCGCTCCAGACCTTGCGGATCACCGCAGTGCTCTGGAATTTCGTCAACTCCGCAGGCGGGTCGATGTTTTTGTCCTTGTCGCAACCGGCCATGCTCGCCAGCCCCACGGCAAGCAGCAACGTGCCCAGCCACGGACGCAGTGGATGCGGCGTCATGGTGCGGACACCTCGGGGGGCGTTTCAACCGATGCCGGGGCCGGTGCCGACGCCGGCGTCTCCGCGCGCAGATCGTTGATCTTCAATTCAAGCAACTGACTCGCGCCGGATCGATCGCCTTCGGCCGGCATCACCGCGCGGGCGGCTTCATATTCACGCAGCGCGCCAACATGATCGCCCTTGGCAAACAGCACATCGCCCCGCACTTCCGCAAAACCCGATTCCCACGGCCCTGCGTTGGCCGTGCCCAGCGTCGTCAGCGCATCGTTGTGACGCCCCAGCGCCGTCTGCACGCGCGCCAAGCGCAGCGTGATCAGCGGCTTCATCTGCGCATCGGTGGTGTAGCCCAGCACGCGCTGCAAACGCAATTCGGCTTTGTCCAACTCATTGCGCATCACAAACACACGCGAAGCAGCCAGATCGGCCGCAGCCACATAGGGCGACTTGGCATGATCCGTGCGCAGCGCTTCAATTTGCGCCAGTGCATCGTCCACCTGACCGGCATCGAAGGTTTCGAGCACGCGCTGATAGGAACCGCTGGCCAGTTCCGCCTCCCGCTGCCCATGACCTCGCCACCAGTCCATGCCGAAATACACCGCCAACGCCAACACCACAGCGCCGACGAGCATCGGACCATTCTTGCGCAGCCAAGCCTTCAGGGCTTCGGCTTGTTCTTCTTCAGACAGCAGTTCCACGAGTACTAAGCCTCCAGAGCCTTCAATACGACCGGCAGACGCGCAGCAAGTTCGGCGATTGCCGCTTCACTTTGCGCGCCTTCCTGCCGCAACGGTTTCAGCGCAACGACACCGCGCGCCAATTCATCCTCACCCAACACCAGCGCAAGGGCTGCGCCGCTGCGGTCGGCGCGGCGGAATTGCGCCTTGAAATTGCCGCCGCCCATGTTCACTTCGATGCGAAGCGCCGGCAGCGCCTCGCGCAATTGCTCGGCAATCACCAGCGCTTCGCGCACCGCCGCCTCGCCAACCGCCACCACATACACATCCGGCGCAGGCGCGAGAATCTCACCCTGCGCCTGACGAATCAGCGCAACGACGCGCTCCTCGCCCATCGCAAAACCAATCGCAGGCGTGGCCTCGCCGCCCAATTGCGTGATCAGGCCATCGTAGCGCCCGCCGGAGCAAATCGCGCCCTGCGACCCCAGCGCATCGGTCACCCACTCGAACACGGTGCGCGAATAATAATCCAGGCCACGCACCAGACGCGGGTCAAGCTCAAAGGGAATGCCCATTGCCGTGAGCATCTGGCACAGGCCATCGAAGTGGGCGCGCGATTCGGCATCCAGATGTTCGGTGAGCAGCGGCGCACCGGCGATCATCTGCTGCATCGCCGGGTTCTTGCTGTCGAGGATGCGCAGCGGATTTCCGGTGAGACGGCGGCGGCTGTCTTCGTCGAGCACGTCGGCGTGCTGCTCGAAATAACGCACCAGCACCGCGCGATACGCCTGACGCGATTCGGGTGTGCCCAGCGAGTTCAGTTTCAACTGCACCCGCGTGAGACCCAACTGACGCCACAATCGCGCGCTCATCGCAATCATTTCGGCGTCGATGTCGGGACCGGGAAAACCCAGCGCTTCCACGTCCATCTGATAGAACTGCCGGTAGCGTTCCTTCTGCGGCTTTTCGTGACGAAACATCGGGCCGCTGGTCCACAGCTTCAACCGCGCGCCGCGCAGCATGCCGTTGGTGATCGCCGCGCGCACGATGCCGGCCGTGGCTTCGGGACGCAGCGTGAGGCTTTCGCCATCGCCCATCGAGAAGGTGTACATCTCCTTCTCGACGATGTCGGTGTATTCGCCAATCGCGCGCTTGAACAATTGTGTGTGCTCCACCACCGGCACGCGCATTTCCTGAAAGCCATAGGCGGCAAACAGCTCGCGCGTGGTGCGTTCGAGCAATTGCCAGGCGGCGATATCGGCTGGCAGCACATCGTTCATGCCGCGAACGGCAGCAGGCGTCACACTCATGGGAACCGTCTCAAGTCCCGCCCGGCATCAACTGAGGCAATGCGCGGGTCTGCGGGGAATTCGGGTGATTGCGGCGCAACAGCCGCGCGTAGTTGTCGGCGGTGGCGCGATCGCCCAGCGCCAGCGCTGCGCGCACGCCAACCAGCAACACTTCGGGCGTGGGAGCACCGGCAGTGAGGTAGCGTTCGATCACGATCCTGGCGACATCCGGATGACCCAGTTCCAGTTGCGCATCGCCCATTTCGAGCACCGCTTCAACATAGTTGGGCCGGATCGCCAGCGCGTTTTGCAGGTATTGCACGGCATCCTGACTACGCTTGGCCGAACGCAGACACACACCGGCGTTCGTCAATGCCGCCCAAGGCGTGCGATACAACGCATTGCCGGCGGCTTTGCTGAACATCTCCACGGCCTGATCAGTCTTGCCGCCACGACACAGAAACACCGCGTAGTTGTTTGCCACTTCGGCGTTGTTGGGTTCAAGGCGTTGAGCGGCGCGATAGTATTTTTCGGCTTTGTCCGGCTCGTTGAGCCGTTCCATCAGAAACGCCAGCGAGGTTTGCACTTCGACATTGCGCGGGTCTTGTTTCTCCGCGCGTTCGAGTTTGTCTTTCGCCAGCGCCAGTTCACCGCGCTGCATGTAGGCAACGCCGAGCTTCACGTTGGCGATGGCGGCGTCCCTGTTGTTGGCTCCCTGCCGCACCGGCGCGTTGCCGCCGCCGCAGGCGGCGGCCAATGCAAACACCATCGTCAACGCCGTGAGAGTCAGCGTGCGCGTCATGATCCCACTGCCACGCGGTTCTGCGTTACCACGCCGATACGCCGTGAACCCAAGCGCACCGTGGTGCGGTCGATCACGCGGCCCGCCAACTGACCGCAGGCTGCGTCGATGTCATCGCCGCGCGTTTTGCGAATCGTCGCCATCACTCCCCCTTTCAGCACCTGATCGAGGAAAGCCAGTATCGCCGCCGGTTTCGAGCGTCGGTATTGCGTGCCCGGAAACGGGTTGAACGGAATCAGATTCACCTTGGCCGGATGACCCTTGAGCAACCGCGCCAACGCACGCGCCTGCGCGGGCGAATCGTTCACGCCTTCGAGCATCACATATTCGAACGTGACGCTGCGGCCGTTCTGTTCGTCGATGTAATGCCAGCAGGCATCGAGCAGTTCGCGTATCGGATGCAGACGATTGATCGGCACCAGTTGATTGCGCAGTTCGTCGTCCGGCGCGTGCAACGAAACGGCCAGCGCAACATTGCTTTCTTCGGCCAGCTTGTAGATTTGCGGCACGAGACCGGAGGTGGAAAGCGTGAGACGGCGGCGCGAGAAATCAAGCCCGAGTTCATCGAGCAGAATACGCATCGCCGGCACGACATTGCGGAAATTCGCCAGCGGTTCGCCCATGCCCATCAGCACCACATTGCTGATCAGACGATTCTCGCCCGGCTGAAAACCCAGCTCCTGCTGCGCCAGCAACACCTGCCCGACGATCTCGGCGGTAGTGAGATTGCGATTGAACCCCTGCTGCGCGGTGGAGCAGAAACTGCAATCCATCGCGCAGCCCACTTGCGAGGAAATGCACAGCGTTGCGCGGCCTTCTTCGGGGATGTAGACCATCTCGAAGGCTTGCGCATCGTCGGCCTTCAGCATCCATTTGATCGTGCCGTCGGCGGCGTCCTGCCGCGTGACGATTTCCGGCAAACGGATTTGCGCCGTTGCCGAAAGCTGCGCGCGGAAGTCTTTGGCAAGGTCCGTCATCGCGTCGAATTGCGTCGCCCCGCGCTTGTACATCCAGCTCCAAAGCTGGCGTGCACGAAAGGCCTTGCCGCCCTGCCCGAGAACCCAGTCCTCGAGTTGCGGTCGGGTCAGGCCCAGCAGGTTGACGCATTCGACGCTCATCCAAACATCCCTATCAAACGTATCAGCGCGAGTGAATCTCGGTCTGCGCGAAGAAGTACGCGATTTCGATGGCGGCGTTCTCCTGCGAATCCGAGCCGTGCACCGTGTTGGCTTCGATGCTCTCGGCCAGATCAGCGCGGATCGTGCCCGGCGCGGCCTTCTTCGGATCAGTGGCGCCCATGATCTCGCGATTCTTCGCCACGGCATTCTCGCCTTCCAGCACCTGCAACACCACCGGGCCGGAGGTCATGTAGGCGACGAGGTCGTTGAAGAAGGGACGCGCCTTGTGAACCGCATAGAAGCCCTCGGCCTGCGCCTTGGACAATTGCGTGAGCTTGGCGGCGACGATCTTCAAGCCAGCCTGCTCGAAGCGGCGATACACCTCGCCAATCAGGTTGCGGGCAACGCCATCAGGTTTCACGATCGAAAAAGTACGCTCGAGCGCCATGCTTGAAAAACTCCGGGTCGGGGGTGAAAAAAGTTCTCAAGTCTACCCGTTTCCGGGCTGGGCCGCCAACGGAACGGGGGCCGGAAGTTCCCGATTTTCAAGGAATTTTTTGGCGCAAGGCCGGCATATTGCCGGCCACCGGCCCCAAAGCGCGTGTAAAGTTGCCGTCATACCCAAAATGAGAACCGTTCCCGAAGGAGTCCAAATGCAACCTCCCCTGCGCATTGCATGCTGGTTATGGGCGCTCACGCTTTCTGCAGCCGGCCACGCGCAGAGCGTCAAACCCGAGTCGGTCGGGCTTTCGCGCGAGCGCCTGGAACGCATCGACGACTTCATGCAAAAGCACATCGAAGCCGGCCATGTTTCCGGTGGTGTCACGCTGGTGGCGCGTCACGGCAAGATCGCGCACCTGCAAGCGCATGGCGTGATGGACCTGCAAAGCGGCAAGCCGGTCGAGAAGAACACGCTGTATCGCATCGCGTCGATGTCAAAGCCCATCACTGCGCTGGCCGTGCTGATGCTGGTGGAGGAAGGCAAGATCAGGCTGAATGATCCGGTTTCCCTGTACCTGCCAAGCTTCGCCAAGCAGGTTGTGGCGGTTCCGAAAGGCAATTCCCCGCAGGATGGCTTCGATACCGTGCCGGTGAAACGCGCGATCACGATAAAAGACCTGCTCACCCACACCGCCGGATTCCAAAGCGGGCGCTACAGCACCACTCCCGAATCCACCGCTGCGCAGCAGCGCCGGCATGAGTTGGGGCTCGCCTGGGTCGAGCAATTGGGCGCGGCGCCGCTGGACTTTCAGCCCGGTTCGAGCTGGGCCTACTCTGCGCTCGCCGGCTTCGACGTGCTCAGCCGCATCGTCGAGAAAACTTCCGGCATGACCTTCGACGCCTTTCTGCAAGAACGGATTTTCAAGCCGCTGAACATGAAGGACATCACCTTCTGGCCCAACGAGCAGCAACGTGCGCGGTTGGCGTCGTCGTATGTCGCCAGCCCCAACGGGCTGCAACCACGGCCGGATCCGGACTCCATGTCGGGTGAGCGCTATTTCTCCGGCGCGGGCGGCTTGATGACCAGCGCGGAAAGCTATGCCCGATTCGCCATGCTGCTAGCTCAGGGCGGACAACTGGACGGCGTGCGTCTGCTCGGCAAGCGCACCGCAGAAGTGATGCGCTCGCCGCATATCCCGAACACGCTGATCCCCGATCAGCCGCCCATCATCAGCGCAGGCGATGGTTTTGGGTTCGGCGTGAAGGTGCTCACCGATCCGCTGGCCACCGGCACGCTGCTATCTGAAGGCGCGTTCGGCTGGTTCGGATTCTACGGAACCTATCTGATCGTCGCGCCGAAAGAAGAGCTTGTGGCGATCATGATGGTGCAGACCTATCTGCCCGGCATGAGCGATGAGTTCGAAACGGCGGTGATGCAGGCGATCACGGAGTAAATCGGCGTGCCGGTTCACTTTGGCTGAACATCATCGCTTTTCGGTTTGCCGATCGGAGGGCTCGATTCTGAGCAGTGCGCCATCGGCCTCGTCGGTGAGCACATAGATGTAGCCGTCGGGGCTGACCGCCACCTCGCGTATTCTGCGCCGCAAATCCGCCAGCAAAGTCTCGCGGCGTATCTCCTGCATATCGGCATTGAGATGAATACGCTCCAGCCGCCCGGTTCCGGCAATTTCGCCGGTGCGCATCCCGCCAACGAAAAGACTGTTCTGCCAGGCGGGGAACTTGTCGCCGCGATAAAACGCAATGCCGGACACGGAAATGGAAGGCATCCAGTAGATCACCGGATCTTCCATGCCTTCAACATTGTTGAAAGCCTTGGTCTGATACGGTCCGGCGTAGTTTCTGCCGGTGCTCACCAGCGGCCAGCCGTAGTTGGCGCCGGGCTTGAGGATATTCACTTCATCGCCGCCATTGGGGCCCATTTCCAGTTCCCAGAGTTGACCGGTTCGCTCATGCAGAGCAAGACCCGTGGCGCTTCGATGTCCCATCGAGTAGATCTCGGGCTTGAAGCCTGCCTTGCCGACAAAGGGATTATCCGGCGGTATCTGTCCGTCGGCCGTCAATCGCAGCACCTTGCCATCCACGACATCGCCTTGCTGCGGAACATTGCCAAAAGCGCCGAAGATCGTCACGTACAGACGCCCATCGGCGCCGAAGGCGATTCGCGATCCAGCCGTCGTGCCCGGAGCGGTGACGTAGATATCCTTCACGTCCTGCAAGTCGCGACCATCCCAGCGGCCTCGCGCCACCGCCACGGCCGTGCCTTCATCCAGCGCCTTGTTGTAGCTGAAGTAGATCAGCTGGTTGCTGTCGAATTCCGGATGCAGTTCGATGTCGAGCAATCCGCTGAAATTGTTGGCGATGACTTTGGGAATACCGTTGGCCGGCCTGGGATCGAGCACACCGTTGCGGACCACGCGCAATCGGCCGGCGTTTTTCTCCGAAACGAGCATCGCGCCATCGGGAAGAAAAGCGATGCTGTAGGGAAACGAAAGTCCGCGCGCCACAACGACCACTTTGATTTCGTGGCCCTCGCCCGTTGGGTAGTACAGCGGACCCTCGGGCAATGGCGGCGCCGCAAAACCCTTGGCGGGCGGCGGCGCAACGAAATCCACTGCCGCCTGCGCCGCAGCGCAGAACCCCAGCGCAAACCACAACGCCATCCCGTGAAACCGCTTGACTGAGTTACGAGTAGTCATCGCCTGTACCCCCCTCCCGATTCGCTAGCGAGGCAGTTCAAATACCGCCACGCTGGTGCCCGCCGTCGTGCTGGTAACCTCCGGCACATTGCCACGGCCCGATGAACCCCACGGACTGCCGCTGCCTGCAACCACTGCAATGAATTGGCGCCCGCCCACGCTGTACGCAATCGGATATGACTCCGCCGCCGCCGCCAGGCGCGTGCTCCAGAGCATTTTTCCGGTGGACTGATCGTAAGCCACAAAATTGCGATCAACGTCTCCCGCAAACACGACTCCGCCTGCGGTAGCCAACGCCGCGCTGGCGTAGGGAATACGCTGGCGATGCGTCCACAAAATGCGTTGGGTCTTCAAATCCACCGCCGCCAATTGCCCAAACTTTCCGTCGTGATCCGGAGGCGTGCGCGCACTGAAACGCATGTCGAGTCCGCCGAGCGCGGTCTGGGCGGCATCTCTGGGCACATAGGTGTAATCGGCGCAGTTCTCAAGTAGCGGAACGAACAGCACGGCGCTTTCGGGATTGATGGCCGTGGCGGTCCAATTGCGCGCACCGACGCTGTTCGGGCAAAGCAGCTTGGGCTTGTTCGCCTCCGGCAGCACCGCAGGGTTGATCGTCTTCTCGCCCGTCCTGGGATCGATCGCCAGAAAGATGTTCTGCACGCCCATATCCTTGGCGAAGACGAAAGCGCCGGTGGCCGCATCCACTGCTTCGAAGACAGCAACCTTTCCGCCCGTAACCACCACCTTGCGCGAACGGCCCGCCACGGGAAGCGTCAGCACCGATTGCTCGAACACCCAGTCCAGATCCCACACATCGCGCTTGTGGTGCTGGAAGTGCCAGATCAATTCGCCGGTCTCGGGGCGCAGCGCGACGGTGGAATCGGTGTACAGCGCGTCGTTGTTCGTCACGCTCGTCGCGCCGGGGCGTGGTTCGAGCAAACCAGCGCTGTTGTAGGTATTGCCAATACCGAAGTACGCCAGATTCAGTTCTGGATCGAAACTGCCAACGGTCCAGACACCGCCACCGAAGCGCTCTGACAGTGGCGCACCATTCCAAGTATCGCCGCCGGGCTGACCCGGACGGGCAATGGTGTGGAATCGCCAGATCTCCGCGCCTGTGGCCGCATCCAGACCGAGAATATAAGCGCCGCCCGGCGTGGAAATGCCAAGGCTGACGCCGATCATCACCACGCCTTTGGCAACGAGCGGTCCACTGCTGACCGAAAACCCCGCGCTGGAATCAGCCGAGTTGATCTGCTGTTCCCACACGGGCTTGCCGGTACGAAAGTTCAGAGCCGCCAGTTTTCCGTCGGGGGTGACGGTGAAGATCTTGTCATCGTAGATGGCAAGC
Organism: Nevskiaceae bacterium; assembly: GCA_031277355.1. Taxonomy (GTDB): domain Bacteria; phylum Pseudomonadota; class Gammaproteobacteria; order Steroidobacterales; family Steroidobacteraceae; genus ZC4RG30. The sequence continues at coordinate 16,657 of JAITMN010000235.1, forward strand.
GAGCGCCCCTTCGACGCTGGAGCCCGGGCCCCGGCGGCGTTGTTGCTCGGTCGGGAGTATTGCCACAGCAGTTCGCCCGTTGCCGCATCGAGCGCATGAACCGCCGGGCCACTGCCGATGAACATCACACCGTCATAAACCAATGGCGTGATCTGATTGCCGCTGGTCGGCAGCACCCAACCCCATGCCGAGCGCAGATTCTTGACGTTGGCGCGCGTGATTTGCCGCAGAGGGCTGTAGCCCAGACCATCGTAGGCACGCCGCCACATCAACCAGTCGCCGGGAGCGGGGGAACGCAATGTGGCGTCGGTGACCGAAGCGAGGTTGTTGAGTCGGTCCGCACGGGCTTTGAGCGCGGCCTGGAATACGGGATCATCGTCGCGGCTCTGCCGAGGACCCATCAGCGATGAGCCTGACGATGCGGACCGCACGGGCGCGGCAGGCGGCGATGCAGTCGCAACCGCAGCCGCAGCTTGAGCGCCGCTCGCACCGCCACGGAGAATGAACGCTTCGATATCGTTGAGCGTGGCGCTGCTCAACACGCCCAGTTTGCCCGGCGGCATCGTCGTGCGGATGCGCTCGGAGAATGCAGCGCGCGTGCTTTCACGCCATTTAGCCTCGAACTCCGCGCCCTTCAGCGCAGGCCCGAACTGATTGCCTTCCAGCGCAGGGCCATGACACAGCAGACACTCGGCAGCATAAGCGCTCTGCCCTCGCGCAATTTGCGCCGGATCAGCAGACGCGGAACTTTGGAAAACACCCTGCGCCGTGGCGAGCGAAGCCATCGACATCGCTGCAGCGCCGAAGATCGAGATGAGTTTCACGGTGAGTTTGCTCTCGTTGGCCCGACCACGTCATCAGCTTGCCGCAAGCGCCGCCAATGCGCGAGCCCCTTGGCGGACGATAGCCGGTATCGTCCACGAAGCGACAACCAGCGCGCGCGGTTCTGCGCGAAGCAACGCTGGTTCAGCAGCGCAATTGACGGAACCGACTGGGCCCCTGACCGAAGGCGCGGCGAAAACGCTTGGCAAAGTGGCTGGGCTCAAGAAATCCGCAGCGAGCCGAAATTTCGCTAACGGCCAGCGAGTCGTAGCGTGCATCGCTGAGAAGCCGGTGCGCAAGCGCCAGCCGCAGACGCATCAGTTCCGAGCCGAAGGTGGTTTGCGCACTGGCGCAGATGTGGTGGAGGTAACGTTTGGATATGCGATGCGCTTGGGCAATCGCAGCCGGATCGAGACCCGGTTCATGACAGCGATCCTGAATGGTGCGGCGTATCCGGTTGAAGAAACGCGCGCTGGGCGAACTGGCCTGGCCCGCAGGGCCCGAGGCAAGCGCGAGCAGCGTGGCCAGTTGCTCGGTCACCGCGCCCGGAGGCAGAACCATCGAGTCGTCACAGGTGGAGTCCAGACTCAAGAGCGACGCGGACAGCGCGCCCGACCAACCAGGACCCGTGTGAAAAATTCGCGCCGCAACAGCCTCTGGAACCGGAATCCAGTTCCTCAACCAATCTGTCTGAAAGTGCAGCATCAGTGAACGGGCCGGCGTCACACATTCCAGAACATACGGCGTGGTCATGTCGAGCAAGGTGCTCTCTCCGGGGCGCAGCCGGATGGACTGCCCCCGCTGCGCGACGCCCATCTCCCCATCGCACATATGCAGGAGCACATAGCCATGCACGCCTTCGCGCGCGATTCGGGAGCGGGTGCGGCGCACGGTCTGGATGTCGTGCGAAATTCGGTAGAGCACGGCAGGACCAAAGTCCTTCACATCCAGTTGGGCGCGAAAATTGGCGCGAACGGGACTATCGATCTCAAGCAAAGAACGAAAGACGGTGTCAGACCAGTAGTCGAACGCGCGCTGCGGTTCGACATCATCGGTAGACCAGCGTCTTTGAATGTCTGTTGCCATGCTGAATCACTAAACGGTGAAACTCTCCCCGCACCCACACTCGCCCTTCACATTCGGATTGACGAAGCGAAACGACTCCGACAGCCCCTGCTTGACGAAATCCACCGTCGTGCCATCGACCATCGGCAGACTCTCGGGATCGACGAACACCTTCACGCCCCGATCCTCGAACACCACGTCCTGCGGGGAGGTTTGGTCGGCGTAGTCGACCACGTAGGCAAAGCCCGAGCAGCCGTTCTTGCGCACGCCCAGTTTCAGGCCCAGGCCCGCGCCCCGGGCGGCGATGAATGTGCGGATGCGGTCTGCGGCGGCGGGGGTCAGCGAAATGGCCATGTCATCCTCTCGTCTCGTGAACCTGCTTGAACTTGCGTCGCGTTGCCGGGCGCTGCGGCGCCGTCACCATTGAACCGGCAGACCGGGCAGCGTTCGCATCGCCGAATCACCGCTGATGATGGGGACTTTCCACGCCATCGATTGCGCGGCCAGAAGGCGATCGAACGGATCACGGTGCTCCCAAGCGAGCGATCCGGCGCACAGCGCCTCCTGCCGCGAGATCGGAATCTCCCGAGCGCGCAGTTCGGCGATGTCGGCTTCCCAATTGGCCAGCATGGACGCCGCCTCAGGCATCTTGCCGATGCGATGCTTCGTAGCCACCTCCCAAGCCGATGCAGCCGATACCAGCAGCGTGTTGGCTTCATCGGACAGCAGCGCAAGCGTGGCCTGCGGGATACGCTCAGGAGCGCTGATGAGCCACACCAGTGCATGCGTGTCGAGCAGAAACGTCGATGCACTCACGCTTCGCGACCTTCCCAGCGCGCAAGCTCCTCATCCGGCAGGGGGTCGAAGAAAACGCTGTCATCGACGCTCAGGCGGCGGAATCCAAATCGGCGCTTGGCCGGATTGACCGGCGTCAACTGCACGACGGGCACGCCGTCGCGCGCGACAATGACGGTCTGACCCGCCTCGGCCATTGCCAGCAGCCGCGAGAACTGGGTTTTCGCTTCCCCGACATTGACGACAGTGTTTGCCATCTCCGAAAGGTAACTGCCCCCTGCATCTTGGTCAAGTTGCTTGACCAAGCCATGAAACGCGATGTACTCACGCCGGGCGCAGCGCACCCACGGCATCCTCGATGATGAGCATCCGGCCGAGTTTTTCAACCGGAGCGCCGACAATCGTGCGCCATTGCTCGGGTTTTCCGATATCGGGGGCGGCCACGGGCTGGTCCGCCAGATGCTGGCAGACCCATTGACAGGCGGCGCGGGTGTCGGGGCAGCCGTAGACCTGCGCGCGGGCGGTCTTCACGAAACCGCCCTCCACCAGCGCGGCGATGCGCACCCACGCGCCCAGACGCTCCGCGCCAGCCTCGCCCAGATAGCGCACGCCGCAGGCCCCCTGCTCGAACTCCAGCGGCGGCCTCGCCGGTGACAGACCCCACAGCGCCTGATGCTGCGCGCGCACGGCGGCGATGGCGTTGTCGATGTCAGCCTCCGTGGTGGCCGAACCGAAGCTGAAACGCAGCGACGCCTGCGCCTGCTGCATGTCGCGGCCCAACGCGCGCAGCACATAGGAAGGCTCAGCGCTGGCAGAGTTGCAGGCCGAACCGGTGGACAGCGTCAGCCCCGGCAGCCCCAGGAACAGGCTCTCGCCCTCCACACCCGCGAAGCTCACGTTGAGAATGTGCGGCGCATGGCGCGTGGGGTGCCCGTTGAACAGCGCGCCCGGCAAATCCGACAACCCCCGCCACAGCCGTTCGCGCAGCGCGAACACACGATGCCCAAACTCCGGCAACGCCTCGTGCGCCAGACGGCAGGCGAGGCCAAAACCGGCGATCTGATGCGTGGCCAGCGTGCCGGCGCGCAGGCCGCGCTCGTGCCCGCCGCCGACGATCAGCGGTTCGATGTAACCGCGATGCTCGGGCGCAACGTACAACGCGCCAATACCCTGCGGGCCGCCGAGTTTGTGTGCGGTGAACGAGAGCATCGCGATGCCGGCCACATCCAGCGGCAGCTTGCCCGCGCTCTGGCTCGCATCCACATGCAGCGGCACGCCGCGCGCGGCGCACACTTCGGCGAGCGCGGCCAAGTCCTGCGCCACGCCGGTTTCGTTGTTCACATGCAGCAGCGTGACGAGGCGAGTCTCCGCCGTCAGCACCGCGTCCAATGCCTGCGGCGATAACCGCCCCTCGTGATCCGGTTGCAGGATCACCACCTGCGCGCCGCGCCGCGCCAGCGCACGCACGGGTTCGAGCACCGACTTGTGTTCGGTGGATAGCGTCACCACCTGCGCCGCCGCACGCGGCTGCCCCCGCAACGCCGCCGCAACGGTGCCGGTAATCGCAAGGTTGTTCGCTTCGGTAGCGCCGGAGGTGAACACGATGTCGCGCGGCGACGCGCCGATCAGCGCGGCCACCTCCGCACGCGCCTGTTCGATCACATCACTGGCCGCACGGCCCGCCGCGTGATTGGCGGCCGCATTGCCCAAACCCAGCGCCAGCACTTCGGCCATGCGCGCTGCAACGCGCGCGTCCACCGGCGCGGTGGCGGCGTAGTCCAGATAGATCGGTGCGCTCATGGTTGCGTGGGGTTCTGCGGCTCGTTGCACGAGCTTACCTCACCGGCTTGCCCTTCCCCCGCGCGACGGCGCTTGAACTGCACCGCCGTCAGGATGCCGCGCAGAATGTTCACCTCGTTCGCATCCAGTTCCGCGCGATTGAACATGCGGCGGATGCGTCCCATCAGATGCGTGCCGCTGCGCGTGCGATCACGAAAATTCGACTCGCTCATCACCTGTTCCAGATGAACGTAGAACCGCTCCATCTGCTCAGGCGTCGCCAACGGCGTATCGCGCACCGGCGCGGGCTGCGCAGTGCGCGCGGCGAGGCGAATTTCATACGCAATCAACTGCGCCGCCATGCCGATATTCAGCGATTCATATTCGGGATTGGCCGGGATGCGCAGCAGCGCATGGGCCTTCAACAAATGCTCGTTCGACAACCCAAAGCGTTCCGTGCCAAACACCACCGCCACCGCGCCGCCGCCGGCGCGTGACTCGGCGACGATGCGCCCGGCCGCCTCGCGCGCCTCCAACACGCGAAAATGCTGCTCGCGCGCCCGCGCCGTGGTGGCGAGCACCAGCCCGCTATCGGCGATGGCCTCTTCCAACGTGGCGCACACCCGCGCCCGGTCGAGCAGGTCGTCGGCCCCCGAAGCGCGCGCCGTGGCCTCCGGATGCGGAAATTCGCGCGGGTTCACCAGCGCCAGATCGCTCAGCCCCATGTTCTTCATCGCACGCGCCACCGCGCCGATGTTGCCGGGATGCGACGTATCGACGAGCACGAAGCGGATGGGAGAGAGGTTCATCGAATTCCTTGTTTCTACACGCTCCAATGATAGCCGGACATTAATTCTTTACAGCGCGCGATTCTTTTGGGATGGTAAGAGAGCAACAAGTAGCGGCCACCCTCCACCCGGAGGACAGCCGCAAAGAATTGGGGGGAGCAGGGAGCAGTGAATCATCAGTGCGCTTCAGGCGTACCCCCTAACCATTGTCTTGAGAAAAACCAGGGGAGTTATATGAGACAGACGAAAACAGTACTAGCCAGCGTATCGGCTGCCGTCGCCGCGCTGTGCGCGATGCCGGTCAGTGCGGCGCAGAACAACGACGACCTCGGTGGTCTCGAAGAAGTGGTCGTCACGGCCCGCTTCCGCGAGGAATTGCTGCAACAGACTCCGCTGGCGGTATCAGCGATCACCGCCGAGGGCCTGGAAATGCGCGGCATGGATGATGTGGATTCCATCGGCGCCGTGGTGCCCAACGCCTACTTCCGGCAGAACGGCGCCACACCGCTGATCGGTATTCGCGGCAAGATCAACGCCGACGAGCTTTCGTTTTCCAAGCCCACGGTGGCCGTATACACGGACGATGTGTACTGGGCGCGCCAGACCGGCATGAACTTCAACCTCTACGACGTGGAGCGCGTGGAAGTGCTGCGCGGACCGCAGGGCACGCTGTTTGGCAAGAACGCTCTGGGCGGCGCCGTGCGCGTGATCTCCAAGGAAGCCAAGGGCGACGACACCGGCTATCTGGAAGTCAAGTATGGCCGCTTCAACCAGATGGACTTCAAAGGCGCCCTCGACATGGGGCTGACTGATGATCTGTACATGCGCATCACCGGCATGTCCGAATCGCGCGACGGCTATATCGATCAGCTCGACTTCACCTGCACGATGATCGAAGAAGGCACGCCTGAACTGGCGGGCATCGGCGATGGCATCATCGGCGCCACGCCAGCGGGCACTGCGCTTGGCCAAACCGTCTATGCGCCGGTCTTCGGAACCGTGGGCAGCCCGGAAGACAACGCCTTTTCCTTCCCGCAGGTCGCCGAGGACAGACGCGCGGAAGCCGGAGTGGGCAACCCCTGCAAACTCGGCACCTATCGCGGTATCGATCGGCAGGGTGGCCGCGTGCAGTTTCGTTATGTGGGTGTCGATAACCTCGACATCTCCCTCACCGCCGACGTGATGAACGACAACAGCGAGGCATGGTCGCCGATACCGTTCGAGGGTGGCTCCAACCTGACTCCGAACGACATCGCCTGGATCAACGCCGATCTGCTGCCGCGCTGGGGCATCCGGCCCGAGACTTTCACTGGCGGCACTGACGATCCACTCGATGGCGCCTTCTACCGCGATCCTCGCCAGCGCGAAACCTTTGAAACCTGGCGCGATCCGACCACGGGCGAAAATTTCAACCTCGGCGAAAGAGTGCTCACCTGGGGTCTTACCGGCAAGCTGGTCTGGAGCATCAACGACAACATGCAGCTGACCTATCTGTCTGCGTTCCGCCAACTGGAAACGGCCATCACGGGCCGTTCGGGCACCACACAGGGCGACGGCACACCGTTCGACACCATCCACAACGCCGTGCGCCAGTATCACAAGCAGTATCAGAACGAAGCGCGTCTGGAAGGCGTTGCCTTCGACAACAAACTGGACTGGACCGTCGGGGCGTTCTGGTTCACGACGGATGAATCCGAAATCGTCAACGTGGACATCGAGCCCTTGAAGTTTTTCAAGATTCTCGAGTTGTATCACTTCGACGAGTTCGAAACGGACAACAAGTCCGCCTTCCTGCACGGTGTCTATCACGTCACCGACAAGCTGGCTGTCACGGCTGGCCTGCGCTACACCGATGAAAGCAACACGGTGATGTTCCGGCACTATCCGGCGCTGATCGCCGCCGCGCCTTCGGTGGCCACGGCCAGCCGCTACGACTGGAAGCTGGGCGTGGACTACAAGTTCACCGAAGAGCACTTTGCCTATGCCTCGGCAGCCACGGGCTTTCGCTCTGCGGGCGTGCAGTCGCGGCCCTGGACCGTGGGACAGTTGAAACCCTTCCCCGAAGAAGAAGTGCTGTCGTATGAAGTGGGCTACAAGGGCGATTTCTTCAACCGGCGTCTGCGCGTGAATGTCGCAGGTTTCTTCGACGACTACGATCCGCGCATCCTGAATTTGGCGGGCAGGCAGTGCAGCGACGCCAACGATCCTGATCCACAGTACTACCGCGTGCAGGACCTGGTGGATACCAATGGCGACGGCGTGGGCGATGTGTGCCCGGCGGGCACGGTGTTTGAGGGCAACCAGGGGTTGAACTACGCGCTGGCCAGCGGCGTGCCCACCACGGTGTACGGCGCGGAACTGGAAGCCACGGCCAATCCGCTGCCCAACCTGACGCTGAACTACACTTTCGGCTACAACAAGTTCACCAGCTCGATGGATGATGTCACCGATCCGGCCTACATCCATCCAGACGCCATCATTCAGCCGCGCATAACAATGAGCGCCGGAGTGCAGTACGACGTGGATCTGCAAAGCGGGGCGCGCTTGGTGCCGCGTCTGGACTGGTCGTATCAGTCGAAGAACACGGTGGGTGCGCTGAACATCGCGCCGCAACCGGATCAGATCCTCGCTGCCCACAGTCTGTTCAACGCCCGGCTGACGTATGTCTCGCCAAACGACGTGTGGCAGACATCCCTGGCCATCGAGAACCTGTTCGACAAGTTCTACTGGATTCACCACGGCAGCGGCACGGGCTACGGCGTACCGGGTTCGCCTGCGCCGCCGCGTCAGTGGACGGTGACGCTGCGCAGGAATTTCCAGTAATTCGAGGCGCTTTGACTCAACTCAAGGGCGGCGAAAGCCGCCCTTTTTTCAAGGCAGCAAGCTCAACAACCCAGCTCTTTCTCCACATCATAGTCATACAGCCACGCCCGCAGCGTGCCCGCATCGGCGATCTCCGCATCGCGCTGCGCAAGATCATCGTATTGCGAATCGTAGCGCCGGCCATTGGCGCGTGCGCCCAACTGCACCTTCACCGCACGCGGACGGCGCATCTGCTCGTAGGCGACAAGCGCTTGCGCCACGTCGCTGCGCTGCGCACGCGCGAGCATCGCGGCAAGCGCCACGGCATCTTCCACCGACTGATTGGCTCCCTGCCCCAGATGCGGCAACATCGCATGCGCGGCATCGCCAAGCAGCGCCAATCGCCCGCGAGTCCAGTGATCGAGCGGCTCGCGATCAAACAGTCCCCACCAGAAGGGTTTTTCCACCTTCGCCAATATCTGTTCGACCGGCGCTTCCCAACCCGTGAATGACTGCGCCAAAGCGGCTGCATCGCCAAGGCCCGACCAGGATTCCTCGGCGGCGTAGTCGCTGGGCAGAAAGCCCACGAAGTTCAGCAATTGGCCGCTGCGAACGGGAAACACCATGAAGTGCTTGCCCTCGCCCATCCATATCAAGTGCACATCACGACGCCACTGCGGCAGCCGGTCTGCAGGCACCAAGCCACGATACGCCACCATCCCCGAAAACACCGGGCGCGCAGGCTCGACCACCTCACGCTGAAGACGCGAGTGAATGCCGTCGGCGGCGATGACCACATCGGCCTCGAACGTCTCACCATTGGCAAAACTCAGGCGCGCCGCCTGCGCATCCTGACTGAACCCCACACAGCAATGATTCGTGCGCACCGCATCGCGCGGCAAACGATTGGCCAGCATCGTCAACAGGTCTGCGCGGTGCATGCCATAAACACCGCACTGCCCCGCCGTGTCGCTGGTCTTGATGGGTCCGACCACCGAGCCATCCCTGCGCCGATACGACGACCCCTCGGTGATCCGCGCGCCAAGACGATCAATCTCGGCGCCCAAATCCATGCGCTGCAACAGCCGTATGCAGTTGGGCGTGAGCATCACGCCAGCGCCGACCTCGCCCAGTTCGGGGGCCTGCTCGAAAACCGTTACCTTGAGGCCGCGCCGCATCATCGCGTTCGCCGCCGCCAATCCACCAATGCCGCCGCCGACGATGGCTACACTGAGCCGCTGATCCATTGTCAAATTTTCCATCGCGTCATGTCGTGATGAGAGGCATCTGAAACTTGCAGCCGAGTGCTTGTCAAGACACGGCAAGTATCCGTGGTCATGGTAAAGGTTTCCGGCATACTGATGATCGTCATGATGACCCGCAGCAGATTGCTCAAAGTAATGGCGTTTGCGCTGTTCGTTCTCGGATTTGCGATGGCCTTTGCCGCATCGGATTGGCGGGGCGCAACACTGATGGAACACCCGCTGACCCTGGCGGCAACGCTGACGCTGTGGATTCTGGGCATCGCGCTGGAATGGCGTGCCGATGCGCTGGAACACAGCGACCACGCAACGCCGTTGTGGCGGCGAATCTGCGCCTTCATCGGCCGTGGTTCGGCCACCTGGCTGCTGCTGGGCATCCTGTTCGGTTTCGTCTACTCCCCCACGATCTCCACGACGTATTTCGGAACGAACTTCAACGCCATTCTGGCGATCACGCTGGCCGTGATGGGCGTGCAAATCTCGCTGGACGCCTGGCGTCAACTCGCCCGCGACGTCCGGCCCGTCTTTCTGTT